>VAWV01000234.1 GCA_005883295.1 Actinomycetota bacterium | reverse complement strand
TACGGCCCGACACCGGGCAGGTGTGCCAGTCGTTGATCGTGGTGTCGTACTGGACGCCGGGGTCCGCACAGCGCCACGCCGCGTCCGCGATCTGGCGCATCAGCTCACGGGCGTCGTGCGCGTCGACCGGCTCGCCCGTCACGCGCGCGCGTGTCTGCCACTCGTCACCGGCCTCGACCGCGTTCATGAACTCGTCGGTGACACGCACCGAGTTGTTCGCGTTCTGGTACTGGATCGACGTGAACCCGTCGCCGTCGATGCGCATGTCGAATCCGGCGTCGCGCAGCGCGGCCGCCTTCTCCTCCTCGCGCGCCTTGCACCAGATGAAGTCGAGGATGTCCGGGTGGTCGACGTCGAGGACGACCATCTTGGCCGCGCGGCGCGTCTTGCCGCCCGACTTGATCGTGCCGGCCCAGGCGTCGGCGCCGCGCATGAACGAGACGGGACCGCTGGCGTAGCCGCCCTTCGACAGGTGCTCCTTGGAGCCGCGGATCTTGGACAGGTTGATCCCGGAGCCGGATCCGCCGCGGAAGATCATCCCCTCCCTGGTGTTCCACTCGAGGATCGACTCCATCGTGTCCTCGACCGAGAGGATGAAGCAGGCGCTGCACTGCGGGTGCTCCTCGAATCCGACGTTGAACCACACGGGCGAGTTGAAGGCCGCGATCTGGTGGAGCAGGATGTGGGTGAGCTCGGCCTCGAAGGTGTCGGCGTCCTCCTCGGTGGTGAAGTAACCGAGCTCCCCGCCCCAGCGCGAGATCGTGCCGGCGACCCGCCCGATCATCTGCTTGACGGACCCCTCGCGCTCGTCCGAGCCGAGCCGCCCGCGGAAGTACTTCTGGGCCACGATGTTGGTGGCGTTCTGCGACCAGGTGGCCGGGAACTCGACGCCCCGCTGCTCGAAGGCGGGGTTCTCGGGGTCGCCGATGACGGCGTCGCGGATCTCCCATTCGACGGCGTCGAACGGGTGGACGCCCGGCTCCGTAACGCGGCGCGCGACGGTAACGCCCTGACCGGCGCGGGGGGTTTCGGTGTGGGTGGCGGCGTTACCTGGTTCTGTCATCTCTGCTCCCGTTCTGCGGCTTCTCTACCCCCGTGGCCTGTCCACGAGGGGGAGGACATGCTGCTACGAGAGTCGGACGGAAAAGCGGCGGGCGAGAAGGTAGACGGCGTGCCTCAATTGTAGTGGGGAGCAGGGCTTTTCCGGGCCCGGAATCCCGCTCCGAGCGGCAATTCAGCGCCCCAGCCGGAGCCACTCCCAGAACTCGACGGCGGTGTCCTGCGTTCGCTGCCCGGCCTCGAAGAACGCCTCCCCCAGACGCGTCCCACGGGCGGCCGGAGCCCACCCCAGCGCCCAGGCCACGACAGTCCCGAGGATCGCCAGCCCGAGCACGAACAGCACGATCGCAACGACCATCGTCCGAACGGTAGCGCCGCTCAGCGCACGGACTCGAGCGTCTGGATGAGCCCGTCCTCGAGCGCCACCTGCGCCTCCCAGCCCAGCACGTCGCGCGCGCGCGTGCAATCGAGCGCGATGCGCCGCACCTCGCCCGGGCGCTCCGGTCGGTGGTCGGGCTCGAACGACGCCTCGGCGAGGGGCGCGAGCGCCTCCACGAGCTGGAGGACCGTCGTCTCCATGCCGGTGCCGATGTTGACGGGGCCGCTGGCGTCCGAGTCGACCGCCGCGAGGTCGGCGGTCACAACGTCGTCCACGTGGATGTAGTCGCGCGTCTGGAGCCCGTCGCCGAAGACGACCGGCCGCTCGCCCGCGATCAGGCGGCCGCAGAAGATCGCGATGACACCGGCCTCGCCGAGCGGGTCCTGGCGGGGGCCGTACACGTTTCCGTAGCGAAGGGAGATGGTCGACAGGCCGTGGAGGCGGCCGAAGAGCTCGCAGTAGCCCTCGGCGGCGAACTTGGACTGCCCGTAGGGGGCCTCGGGCGCCACCGGGTGGTCCTCCGGCGCCGGGACTATCCGCCCCTCGCCGTAGACCGCGCCGCCCGTAGAGGTGTTCACGAAGCGCCGCACGCCCGCCGCCCGCGCGGCCGCCAGCACGTTGATCGTCCCTTCGACGTTGATCCGCG
>VAWV01000233.1 GCA_005883295.1 Actinomycetota bacterium | reverse complement strand
CGGCGCCGTGTAGCAGCTGTCGGCGATGTCGAAGTTGAGGCCGGCGTTGAGGTCCTGGGGAGTCTCGTGGCAAGCGATCGCGTCTGAGACGACGAAGCCGTTGAACCCCCATAGGTCACGCAGCGTGCTCTTCAGGAGGAACGGGTTCGCGCAGGCGTAGGTCCCGTAGAGCAGGTTGTAGGAGCACATCACGGTCGCGCTGTGCCCCTGCTTCACCGCCGCCTCGAAGGCGGCGAACTCGGTCTCGTGCAGGGTCCGCTGGTCGGCGTGGACGTTGACGAACTGCCGCCCGCCGTAGATGCCGAAGATCGGGGAGACCCCCGCCTGACCCTCCTGATTATTGGCGGCGTAGTGCTTCACGTCGGCCATCACGCCCTGCCGCTGGAAGCCCCTGATCCACGCGACGGCCGTCTGAGCGGCGAGGAACGGGTCCTCGCCGTAGGCCTCGAACGTGCGCCCGCCGAGCGGCGTGCGCATGAGGTTCACCGTCGGCCCAAAGTCGCCGTCGAACCCCCGGTGCCGCACCTCTGCACCCACCACGCCCCCGTATCGGGTTGCGATCGCGCGGTCGAAGTTCGCGGCCAGAGCCGTGCCAGCCGGCATCGCCGTCGCGCCGCTCGCGCCCGACCCCAGGCCGCCGGCGCCGAGCGCACCGTCGGTCCACGAGATCGGCGGCAGGTCCACGTCGCTTCCGGCCTGGCCGGTGAGGATCCCGACCTTGTCGGACTGCGACATGGCCGCCAGCAGGAGCCTGGCCCGGGCGGCCGGGGTGAGTGCCCGGTTGCACCAGGGATGGCTCCCACAGCGCCCGGCCGCGGCCGCCGCGCCGGCGACGGCCATGTAGAGGGCGAGGGCGAACACGACGGCCGCCGCCCGCGACCGCCAAGGTGTGCTCCGCACGGCTCTCAGCGCCATCCCGCCCGTGCGCCCGAATACTAGGCCCGCGGGAGGGCCTCGGCGCCGGCTCAACCGCCGTTCTCAAGGCGCCCAGCGCGCGGGCCGATGATGCTCGCATGGACGTGCCGGCGAGCACGTGGCTCTGCCGTACCGAGATGGAGCGCGCCCGCGTGATGGATGTCGGCGCGCGGGTCTCGCGCGCGCGAACCATCGCATCAGCCTCGGTTGGGCTGACCCTCCTCCTGTTCGCGCCGATGTTCGGCTGGTGGACATTGGCGCTCTTCGCGCTCTCGGCACTGAATACGCAGACCGTCGATCGCCGGATGGAGCGAAGCGCGCGGCCGGAACGGCACGTGGCTGCGAGCATCGTTTGGAGCCAGCTGCTGCTCGCGGGCGCCGTCGCCCTGAGTGGTGGGCCCGCCAGCCCCGCGTTGCCGTGGCTGGTCGTGCCCACATCTTTCGCCGCGACCAGGTTCCGGACCCAGGTGGTGGTCGCGGCCGTCGGCAGCGCCGTGATGATGCTGCTTGGCGCGACCGTGGCGGTCGATCCCAGCGGAACCCTTGCGCATCCGGCGCCGCTCGTGGTGTCGGTCGCCCTTCTGGTGAGCATCACGGCCGTAGTCGGTGCGCTGAGCGGGGCCGAGGTCGAGCAGCGCAGCGAGTCGGTGCTCGATCCCCTGACCGGCCTGCTCAACCGAACGGCGCTAGGGCGCCGGTTCCACGAGCTCGAGGAGCAGGCGCACCTGACCGGGGAGACGGTGTCGCTTCTCATCTGTGACATCGACCGCTTCAAGCAGGTCAACGACACCTACGGCCACGACCGCGGCGACGCGGTGCTCCGCGACTTCGCCTACGAGATGCGCAAGCACCTGCGCTCCTTCGAGCTCATCTACCGCCTCGGCGGCGAGGAGTTCGTGCTGGTTCTCCCGGGCGCGCAAGCGGCCCAGGCCCGCGAGATCGCGGACCGGCTCCGCGCGGCGCTTCGGACCGGCCGTCCCGGCGACCTGGACGTGACGGTGTCGATCGGCGTGGCAACCGCGAGCGGTGGCGGCGTGGTGTTCGATCCGCTCTTCAAGGAGGCGGATCGTGCCCTGTACACGGCGAAGGCGCGTGGCCGCGACCGTGTGGTCGGCCCCGTCGAGATCGACGCCTCAGCGCAGGAGTTCTCGGTCGACGACGGTCCCGCGGCACTGGCTCCGACGCTTCCCGCGCCCACCGAGCGCTAGGGTCCTGAGTCGGAAGTTCGGCCTCAGCTTCCCGAGTGGCTGGGCGGGGCTGACGACGCACGGGGGATGAGCCGATGCAGAGCATCTGCGATTCCCGCGGGTGGCGTGAGGCGCGTCCAGGCGCCGGGACGGTGCGCGCGAAC
>VAWV01000232.1 GCA_005883295.1 Actinomycetota bacterium | reverse complement strand
TCAGCCGGCCGCCGGGCAAGACCGTGGCCGTGAAGAACGGGGCGACTGTCTCCGCGGTCGACTACTACTTCTCGAAGCCCAACGTGTCGATCGCCCCGGGATCGACGCTGTACTGGAACTTCGGGCCCACCACGCTTCACAACGTGACCCTGGCCAACGGGCCGCGGGGGTTTGCCTCACCCAACCTGAACGACGGGCGGACGTTCAAGTTCCACTTCAAGAAGCCGGGCACCTACCGCCTGTTCTGCGGGCTTCATCCGGTCCAGATGACCGAGACGGTGACCGTGCGCAAGAAGAAGCACCGCTGAGCCGAGCCTAAGCTTCGAGGGTGCCCGAACTACCCGAGGTGGAGATCGTCGCGCGCCGACTCGACCGCGCTATCGCGGGCGTGGAGGTGGAGTCCGCGCTGGCGCCGGGGATGGTCACGATGAAGACCGTCCAACCGCCGCTCGACTCGCTGGCGGGGCGGACGGTGACCGGCGTGCGGCGGGTGGGGAAGATGCCGGTGGTCGACTTCGGCGACCTCTCGCTGCTGGTGCACCTGATGTCGGCCGGCCGGCTCCAGCTGTTCGGTGAGCGCGCCTCACTGCGGGACCGGCGCTCGCGGCTGCTCATCCGGCTGGCAGACGGGCGCGAGCTCCGGCTGCGCGAGTTCGGCACCCAGCAGCGCGCCTGGGGGAAGCTGCTCACGCCGGGCGACCTGGCGGCCGACGACGCCGTGGCCACACTGGGACCCGAGGCCTGGCCGCCGCCCCCCATAGACGAGCTGGCCCGGCTGCTCGACCAGCCCCGCCACCTCCACCCGCTGCTGCGCGACCAGCGCACCATCGCCGGGATCGGACGGTCGTGGGTGGACGAAATCCTGTGGACCGCGGAGCTGTCCCCGTTCCGCCGGGGAAGCGACCTCGAGCACGAGGACATCGAGCGGCTGCGCGGGGCGATGGACGAGGTCCTGGGCGGCGCCCTCGAGCACTACGAGCGCGTGATCGGCGACTCGATCCCCGACAAGGCCCCGATGCCACTGAAGGTGCATCGCCAACAGGGCGAGGCATGCCCCAGACGGGCGGCCGCGTGCTGAAGGACCGAAGGCTGTCGAAGCTGCTCAAGTGAGCGCCGCCGCGCGCCGGCGCCGGACTAGGTGCCGAAACCCTCGCGGGCCTCGCGCACGAGCGTGACGGCTTCGGGGAACAGGAGGCGGATCGCGTCGCGCACCTCGGCGGCCTGCTGCTCGGCGTTGCCCTGGAAGTTGAGCCGGTTGATCGCGGCCACCGTCATGTCGACCGCGAGCTTGATGGCGTTGTCCGCCCAGGCCACCCGCTGAGCGCCCTGCATCTGCTCGGCGAGCTCGGCCATCCTGCGCCGGAGCTCCTCCGGATCGCCGAACAAACCGCCGAACGGATCTTCCTCTGAGGACATGGGGCGATTGTAGGGAGGCGCTTCGCTCAGGTAACCTCGCTCGCCCATGCCGCTGCCGCCTCCGAGCGACTCGTCGACCTGCCTCGTGACTGGCGCTTCCTCGGGAATCGGGGAGGCGTTCGCGCGCGAGCTGGCCGGCCGGGGTCGCGGAGTGACGCTCACCGCCCGGCGCAAGGAGCGGCTCGTGAAGCTCGCCTCCGAGCTGACCGACCGCTACCGCGTCCGCGCCGAGGTGGTGACCTGCGACCTTTCGTCGGCGGCCGCGAGGCGGCGCATGATCAAGACGATCGCCGACCGCGGCCTCGAGGTGGAGGTCCTCGTGAATAACGCGGGGTTCGGCAGCGCGGGGCGGTTCCAGGACCTCGACGGCGAGTCGGAGGTCCAGATGGTGCGCACGAACGTCGAGGCGGTCGTGGACCTGTGCGCCACGTACGTCCCGCAGATGGTCGCCCGCCGGCGCGGCGCGATCCTCAACGTGGCCTCGGTCGCCGCCTATCAGCCGGTCCCCCGGCAGACCACCTATGCCGCCACGAAGGCCTTCGTGCTCAGCTTCAGCGAGGGCCTCCACGCCGACCTCAAGGGCACGGGCGTGACGTCCACCGCGCTCTGCCCCGGGCCGACCCGCACCGAGTTCGGCGACGCCGCCGGCATCCCGGACGAGCTGATGCGGATCCCCGGCCTCTCGTACAGCGCCGAGGAGATGGCCGCCGCCGGCGTGCAGGCGATGGAGCGGGGGCGCCGCGCGGTGATCCCGGGCGCGACGAACGTCGCGGGCGCCGTGGGCGGGCGCCTCATGCCGCGGGCGCTACTGCTCCCGCTGCTCGACCGCTTCTACCCGGTTGGGAAGTAGCTCGTCCGGCGGCCCGAGGGTCCAGGCCTCCTCGAAGACCTCGACCGCCGCCTCCTCCTGCGTCTGGATGAGCGACTCGGCCTCCGCGCAGAATGCGTGTACGACCCGTGGGTCGAACTGTCCGCCGGCGCAGCGCCGGAGCTCGGCCAGCGCCTCCCGGACCGGGATGGCCGGCTGGTACGGGCGGTCGGTGGTCATCGCGTCGAACGCGTCGCAGGCGGCGATGATCCGCGAGCCGAGCGGGATCTCCTCGGCGGACAGGCCGTCGGGGTAGCCGAGGCCGTCCCAGCGCTCGTGCGAGTGGCGCACAAGGGCGCCCACCCGGCGCAGCGCGGGCGACGCGGCGAGGATGCGCTCGCCGATGATCGTGTGCTGGCGGATGAGCTCGGTCTCGTCGCGGTCGAGCTGGGCCGGCTTCTCGAGGATCGCGTCCGGCACCGCCATCTTGCCGATGTCGTGGAGCTCGGCGGCGCGGGTCACCTCGTCGATCTCGTTGGCGTTCATGCTCAGCCGGCGCGCCACCGCGTGGGCCAGCCGCGCCACACCGCCGATGTGCTCGTCGAGGTCGGGCCGGCGCTCGCGCAGGGCCTGCATCAGCGCGTCGCGGACCTGTTCGCCATCGTGCGCCCGCCGCCGGCTGCCCTTGTGGGTGTAGAGCCGCTGGTCGGCGCGCTGGAAGGCGGCGCTCACGTCGCGCGCCTCGCTCGGGATGACCACCGAGCCGTACGACGGCACCACCGAGAAGCCCTGCCCGTGCTCGGACAGTGCGGCGACCGCCGCCTCGATCTGGTCGGCCAGCTGGGCGCCGGGGTCGGCGAGCAGGATGCAGAACTCGTCGCCGCCGAGCCGGTACGCCCGCCCGACGGACTCGGAAAGGGCGCGGCCCAGGCGGGAGAGGAGGGCGTCGCCCGCGGGAT
>VAWV01000245.1 GCA_005883295.1 Actinomycetota bacterium | reverse complement strand
GTGGCGATAGCGCAGCCGCATCGGCACGCCGCCGGTCTCGAGCGAGGCGCGCATGGTGCGGCGGATGTCGACGACGGCCGAGCGGCGGCGGCCGCCCTGCTCGTGCCCGCGGGTGGCCAGCCGGCGCTTGAGCTGCGCCACCACGCGATGGACCGCCGCGAGGTCCTGCAGCGGCCCGCTGGGCAGCGCGCGGTCCAGCTCGCGCAGCGGCTTGGCCGGCGGCAGAGACTGGGTGCGCTCGATCAGGGCGCGCTCGAGCTCCCGGCGAAGGTGCCGCTCGAACTCGCGCAGCCGGTCCTGGGGGACGCTGTCGGGATCCGGAAGCTCACGCCCCGCCGCCTCCCCCTTCAGCTCGAGGGCCCGCCGGATCCGCTGCACGTCCACCCCGATCACGCCCGACCCCTCGCCCTGGCGCCCGAAGGCGGCGATCGCGAGCCGCGCCATGTCCCGCATCTCGCCGTCCGACCCGTGGCGCACGGCCTCGCGGATGCGTTCGCGCAGGTCCTCGAGGTCCAGGCGGTCGCCACCGCCGTAGCGCTCCTCCGTGAGCCCCCGCTCGACCGCCTCGCGCTCCACGGCGCGGAAGAAGAAGCGTTCGAAGACGATCTCGAATACCCGCCTGTCCTCCTGCGACTTGGCGAGCGTGGCCGCGAGCGCCTCTCGGAAGTCCTCCTGGTCGGTCCAGGACAGCTCCTCGAGCGCGTGGAACGCGTCGAGCAGCTCGGAGGTGCCGACCGCCAGCCCCTCGCGCCTCAGCTCATCGGCGAGCTCGAGCAGCCGCGGCGCGAACCCGGGAGGCCCGGCCTCGGGCAGGCCGCCGTAGATCGCCCGGCCCGCGGCCCGCGGGCGCCTCGCGCCGTTACCCGGTGCCGAGCTTCCCGAGGACGCCATCGCTCAGCTTGACCCCCACGCGCTCCGCAACCACGTCCAGGTCGGTGCGGTGCTTGACGATGATGCTCATCGTGCGCTGGAACACAGAGGCGTCGATGTCGTCGGCGCCGAGCATCAGGAGCGCGCGCGCCCAGTCGATCGACTCGGCGATCGAGGGCGGCTTCTTGAGGTCCAGTCCGCGGATCATGTGCACCACCTCGACGAGCTTCCGGGCCACGGTCTCAGACAGCTCGGGCGCGTGCAGCCGCACGATCTCGAGCTCCCGCTCGACGTCGGGGTAGTCGAGCCACAGGTACAGGCAGCGGCGCTTGAGCGCCTCGGTCAGCTCACGGGTGTTGTTCGAGGTGAGGAGCACGAGCGGCCGGCTCTGGGCCTCGATCACCCCGAGCTCGGGGATCGAGATCTGGAAGTCCGAGAGGACCTCGAGCAGCATGGCCTCGAACTCCTGGTCGGTCTTGTCGATCTCGTCGATCAGCAGGACGACGGGGGACTCGTCCTCGATCGCCTGGAGGAGCGGGCGGCTGAGCAGGAACTCGGGGCCGAAGATGTCCTCCTGGACGGCCTCCCAGCCGGCGCCCGCGGCCTCGGCCTGGATCCGCAGGAGCTGCTTGCGGTAGTTCCACTCGTACAGCGCCTTTGCCTCGTCCAGGCCCTCGTAGCACTGGAGGCGGATCAGCTTGCGCTCGGTCGCCCGCGACAGCGCCTTCGCCAGCTCGGTCTTGCCCACGCCGGCCGGTCCCTCGACCAGGACCGGCTTGCCGAGCCTGGCGGCGAGGAACGACACCAGCACCGTGGACTCCCCCGCGAGGTACCCGACGGCCCCGAGGCCGTCCCGCATCGCCTCGACGCTCTCGGCGGGTTGGGTCACCGGCCTGAAGGATACTTTCGGCATGCTGGCCCGGCTCGCGGAGGTGATCGCCCAGTTCCCCCCGCTTCCTAGCCCCGGTCAGGGCAGCGAGGGCTTCCGCCGGATGATGGCGATCTTCGGGACCCTGATGGGCCTCGGCTTCGTGATCGGGATCGCCGGCCACATCTTCAAGGCGCGCTTCCTGGTGGCCGCGGGCGTGCTGCTCGTCTTCGCCGCGACCGGCCTCTTCCTGGTCGCCGTGGCCCAGCACGGGTAGCGCCGCCCGCCCCGAGGGACGGGCGGCGCTCCCGCGGCTACTTGACGGTGATCTGCTTCAGCAGGCCTTCCTTGAAGTGCGGCTTCCCGCCGTCGCGGTCGCTGATCGGGCAGAAGAGCACCCAGGTGCCGGGCGACTTCAGCGCGAACTGCAGGGTCTGCGACTTGCCCCCGTCGATGACGGCGCTCGTGGTGAAGCTCGACGGGTCGACGAACTTCGGCGGCTTCCCGTTGGAGGACAGCGCCTTGAGGATCGCCGCATCTGACTGCTTCCCCGTCACGCGGAACGCACCGAGGAGGTGCAGGGCCGTCTTGCCCTTGCTGACGAACGTGACGTTCTGCGCGCCCGGCTTCAGCGCAGCACCGGAGAGATCCCACCTGTACTTGTCCTTGCCCACCTGGTTGGCGGTCACCGTGGAGGGCGTGCTCGGCAGAGAGCCCGAGGAGCCGGCAGTGACGG
>VAWV01000174.1 GCA_005883295.1 Actinomycetota bacterium | reverse complement strand
GGCGATCTCCGCGATCGCGCTGATGCTCCCGTTGGGCCTGACGATCGTCCTGTCCGGCGTCAGGCCAGCCAGCGGCGCGGGTTCTCCTCCATCATCTGAGTGACCTGCTCATCGGTCACGCCGGCCTCCTTGAGCGCGGGCACGATCTCGTCGAGGACGTAGGTCATCGTCCAGTTCGGGACGAGCTGGGGGCGCATCTCCTCGGGGTACCAGTCGATCGTGCAGCAGGCGTCCTGCGAGAGGAACATGCGGTCCGCGTAGCCGCGATTCGCCAGCTCGATCACGGTGGCGTTGCGCTGCTCGGTGGGCAGGATGATGTCGAGCCCGTAGCGGTCCATCCCGATGAACGGCCCGTGGCCCAGCAGCTCCTCGATGTACTCGAGTGAGTCGGTGTCGCCGGTGTGGCCGATCAGCACCTTCGCCGGGTCGACGCCCTCGTCCTCGAAGATCTTCATCTGCTCGAGGCCCTGCCCCGACTGGGGGTGCGAGTGGGTCATGATCGGCCGGCCGGTCCGGAGCGAAGTCTTGGCCGCCGCCCGCAGGACCTTCTCCACGTCGTCGGTCACGCCCTGGTGGTCCGTGCAGCACTTGATGAATGCCGCCTTCACGTCCGTCCCCTGGATGCCGACCTCGATGTCGCGGACGAAGAGGTCGACCATGTAGTCGATGTCGCGGTTCTGGAAGTGCGGCGGCAGGTAGTGGTACGTGTAGATCCCGGTCGCGACCACGAGTTGCACGCCGGTCTCCTCGGCCACCCGTTTCATGAACCGGATGTCGCGGCCCATCTCCATCACCGTGGGGTCGCAGATCGTCTTCACCCCGCGGTCCATGGCGTCGCTCACGAACTCGATCGCGCGTGCGTACTCGAATTCCTCGTCGTATACGTGCGGGAACGCCGCCACCACCGCGTCGGAGCGCACGCGCATGTGCTCATGGATCAAGGTCAGCCCGAGGTCGCGGAGGCCCACGGGCCCGGCGGTTGTCTGGACCTCGGCCATGGGTCCGCGATCCTAGTGACCCTATTGGGGAACGGGCGCGCGCAGCGTGCGCAGGGGCGGCCGCTCCACCAGCGACGGGGCGGCGTCGAGCCGTCCCTCCCGCGCCAGCCGGTCCGCCACGACCTTCACGACGGTCGCCGCCATCGGGCCGAGCGCCGACAGCGGCTGGTGGATGTTCTGGCGGACGTCGAGGTCGACCTGGGCCATCGCCCCGAGCCCCACCTCCCGGTGCACGTCGAGGAGCTGTGCGATCTCCGCCCCGTAGCCGGTCGCCCACGGGAGGCGCTCGAGCAGGGAGCGCGGTGCGGCTATCTCACCGGCGAGCGGCTGGCGGCAGGCGGCGAGCTCGGGATAGAAGACCTCGAGCAGGGGGCGCGCCGTGAGCTCGGTCACCCGGCCGCCGCCCTGCGGCGCGATGGCGGTGCCGCTCTTGAAAGGGCGCCTGTAGAAGCCCTTGACGTACTCCACGCCCTCCTCGAAGAGCAGGGGGCCGAGCAGGCCGCACGGGAAGTGCGGCGCGAAGTCCTCGGAGTCTGCATCCACGAAGCACACCAGGTCGCCCTCGAGGACGGTGAGCGCCCGCCACATCGCGTCACCCTTGCCCAGGACCGGTCCGAGCTGCGGCAGCAGCCCATCTTGCTGGTGCACCTCGGCTCCATGCTCGGCCGCAATCCGGGCGGTGTCATCCGTGGAGGCCCCGTCGACCACCACCACCTGGTCGATCGCCCCGCGCTCTCTGAGCTCGGCGAGGATCCTGACCGTCGCGCCGATCGTCGCCGCCTCGTTCAGGGCGGGCACGCAGACCGAGATGCTCGACCGCCGCTCGGCGAATCGCTCGGCTGGGAACTCGCGGTGGTGGAAGGTCCTCACTCGACCAGCATGTGGCGTACCGGCGGCTCGAAGCGCTCTTGGGCTTCGTCCACCAGACCCTCTTCGAGCCAGTTCTGCTCGCCGCCGACATGGGTGAACAGGACGATCTCGTCGGCGGGGAAGGTCTGGAGCGCGTCCTGGATCGCGAGGAGCGGATCGGACTCGCCCGTGTCGCCGGCGGCTTCGATCCCCTCTTCGCCCAGGCGCTCGACCGTCTCCTCCTCCACCTGCTCTGCTCGCCCGATCGCCGGGTCGGGATCCGACAGGATCATGCGGCGCTTGGAGGTGAGCGCCGGCGCGACCACCAGCACCTCCGCTGAGGATGCCTCGGGCTCGCCAAGGGCGCTCCTGAGCACCTCTGGGGACAGGGGCTCGGACACCACTGCAAGGACCTTCTTTGCCATCGCCCGCCTTATACCCGTTTCCGGTCGAGCGCCCGCCTCGCGAGTCCGATCGCGAAGAACAGCTGTAGGCCGGCGAACGCGAGCTTGAGCGCGCGCTCGGGCAACGCGTTCGCCAGCGCGGATCCGAGCACCACCCCGGGAACCGACAAGAGGCCGAGCGTGACGCCGTCCGGCAGGCGCACGTTGCCGTAGTGGAGCTGGCGCCAGGTACCGAGGATCGCCACCGGCACGATTGCCAGGAGCGACGTGGCCTCGCCGGCCAGCTGGGACAGGCCCAGGAAGAAGACGAGCGCGGGTACGAAGAGGATCCCGCCGCCGACGCCCAAGAGCCCGCCGGTGACCCCTCCGGCGAAGCCGAACGCGGCCGCCGCGGCGATGCTCCCGGCGTCCACTAGAAAATCAGGATGGCCGCCGAGACGACAAGCAGGAGCGCGAACGCCGCCGAGACCAGGCGCTGGGCGATTCGCTGCTGGAGCGCGATCCCCGCGAGCACGCCGGCAAGCGCGGGGATGGCCACGATCAGCCCCTTCCCG
Organism: Actinomycetota bacterium; assembly: GCA_005883295.1. Lineage (GTDB taxonomy): Bacteria > Actinomycetota > Thermoleophilia > Solirubrobacterales > Thermoleophilaceae > AC-37. The sequence continues at coordinate 14,503 of VAWV01000174.1, read as the reverse complement.
GGGTGCACGTTCCCATAGAGGCCGTGGGTCGCGGCCGCAAGGCCGGCGATGATCACGATGGCCGCGAGCGAGGTTCCGGTCGCCTCGCGCTCCTCGTAGCCGAACCACAGGATGAGCAGGGGCACGACGATCGTCCCCCCGCCAACGCCGAAGAGGCCGCTGAACGCCCCGGCCAGGCTCCCGATTACCGCCAGACGCAGGAGCCTCGCCGACATGGGCGGGCATACTAAGGTCGTGACGGCGCCGACCGCGGAAATGCTGGCCGAGGCCCTGAAGCCGGTCGCGGATAGGCCCGAGCGCTCGGCCGTCCTCTGCGACATCGACGGGACTCTCGCCCCGATCGTCGAGCGTGCGGAGCAGGCGCGTGTTCCTCCCGAGGCCACGCGGCTGCTGGCCGACCTCGCCCGCAGGTACGCGGTGGTGGCATGCATCTCCGGCAGGTCTGCCCTCGACGCGAGGCGCCTCGTGGGCGTGGGCGCGATCGCCTACGCGGGCGCACACGGTGCGGAGCTGCTCTGGCCCGGCGATCGAAGTCCCGCGGCGCTTCCCGAGTTCGAGCGCCACCGCGGGCCGGTCCGTCGCTTTGCGGAGGCGCAGGACGGCGAGCTGCGCCTCCTGGGCGTGCGGATGGAGGACAAGGGCCCGATCGTGGCGCTCCACTGGCGCGGCGCCCCTGACGAGGAGGCGGCGCACGAGCGGCTCCGCACCGTCGCCTCTGCGGCCGAGGACGACGGGCTGGCCACCCACTGGGGCCGCAAGGTCCTCGAGATCCGCCCGCCGGTCCCGATCAGCAAGGCGCGTGCCGTGGACGTGATCGTGGCGCGGCCCGAGGTGAGGGCGGCGCTCTTCGGCGGCGACGACGCCACCGACCTCGACGCGTTCGCGGCGCTCGACGAGGCCGTAGCGGCGGGCGAGCTCGAGGCCGCCGTGCGGGTCGGAGTCGCCTCGGACGAGGGCCCGGCTGCCATCGAGCAGCGCGCCGACCTCGTCGTCCGGGGGACCGGGGGCTTTCTGGCGGTGCTCGCCGCGTTGGCGGCCGTGTAGCCATGCGCTACCCGGACTTCCTCCGCGTCGCCGTCCTCCTCTTCGCAGCCTCCGCCACCGCCCTCGCGGTGGTTGCAGTCGCGGGGGCGCGCGGGAAGGACGACACCACGCTGCTCTACATCGCGGTGGCGTGGTGGGCGATGGGAGCGGTCGCCGGCGCCTGGCTGGGCCGGCGCACCACGGCGAACCAGGCCACGGCGCGGCTGCTCGCCGGCGCGCGCACCACGCCGCTCCTGCCCGAGCTCCAGCCGGGCACGATCCTGTTCAACCGGCTCTGGTGGCTGCTGGTGCTGACCGTCGCCTCAGGGGCGGTCGCGTTCCTGGTGCCCCAGGTGCCCGCGGTCGCGGCCGGCTACGCCCTCGTGTCGGCGCTGGCGTGGCGCAACCACGCGAGCGCGGTCGTGGCAGTGGAGGACCGCGACGGGGTGCGCTTCTACGTGGAGCACAACTCGCCCTTCAAGCCCACCAAGTTGCTGAGGACGCCGGGCTTCAGGAAGAACGAGCCCTCGCCTACGGACGTGCGCGTCGGCGCTACGCCCTAGCCGGGGCGCCGCGCTTGCGCAGCGCGTCCAGCTCCTCCCAGGAGCGCGTGTTCGCCACCTGTGCGGCGGTCAGCCAGCCGCGCCTCGCGGTGGCCACCCCATATTGGACGTTCGGCAGCGTCTCGGTGCCGTGGCCGTCGGAATCGATCACGATCGTGGCGCCCACCTCCACGGCGATCCGCACGTTCACGTCGGACAGGTCCCTGCGGTCAGGGTTGCCGTTGATCTCGAGGAAGGTGCCGGTGCGCGCGGCCGCCCGGCTGATCGCCTCCACGTCGATCGCGTAGGGTCGCCGGCGGTCGATCAGGCGGCCCGTCGGGTGGCCGATCGCGTCGACCAGCGGGTGCTCCATGGCCTTGATCATCCGCTCGGTCTGCTCCTGCTCGCCCATGCGGAACGAGGAGTGGAGGCTGCCGATCACCCAGTCCAGCTCGGCCAGGAGGTCGTCCTCGTAGTCGAGCGATCCGTCCGGCAGCACGTTCACCTCCGAGCCGGCCAGGATGCGGATCCCGTCCGTGCGCGCGTCGAGCTCGCGGATCCGCTCGGTCTGGCGCCTGAGCTCGTCCGGCTGCACGTCGTTCCCGAACCCGTGTGACGCGGAGTGGTCGGTGATCGCGATGTACTCGTAGCCCAGCTCGCGCGCGGCCGCGGTCATCTCCTCGATGGTGTTCCGCCCGTCGGAGGTGGTCGAGTGGCAGTGGAGCTCGCCGCGGATGTCCTCCACCCGGACCAGCTCCGGCAGGGTCCCGTCGCGCGCCGCCTGCAGCTCGCCGCGGTTCTCCCGCAGCTCCGGCTCGATGTAGCGGAGACCGATCAGCTCGTACACCTCCTCCTCGGTGGCGCAGGCGTGGCTCGTGCCCGTCGAGTCATCCACCACGCCGTACTCGCTCACGTGGAAGCCGCGGCGAACCGCATCGGTGCGGAGCGCCTCGTTGTGCTTGTTCGAGCCGGTGAAGTGCTGGAGGAGGTTGCCGAAGCTCTCGGGGCCGACGATGCGCAGGTCGATGCTCATGCCATTGTGGGTCACCGCGCGCACGCCCGCCGTGCCCGAGGAGTGCACCTCGCCGATCAGCGGCAGGCCGGAGAACGCCTCGGCAAGCGCGGCCGGATCGGAGGAGGCGGCGACGAGGTCGAGGTCCTTGCAGGTGTCGGTCCAGCGGCGGGCGCTCCCCGCGATCTCCACCCGTTCGGCAGCCGGGTGCTCGCGGAGCGCACCGGCCAGGGATTCGGCGATGGCCCGCGCCCGCGAGAGGAGCAGGCGCGGCTTGGTCCGGTCGTCGAGTCCCGCGTCCAGCGCCACCAGGACGCTCTCCTCGGCCTTCGGGCCGAACCCCGGGATCTCGCGCAGGCGCTCGGCCTCCGCCGCCTTGCGCAGGTCGTCGAGCGAGGCGATCCCCAGCTCGTCGAACAGCTTGCGCGCGCGCTTGGGCCCGAACCCGGGGAGCCGCGTGATCTCGACCAGCCCCGGCGGGTACTTCGACTTCAGCTTCTGGGCTGCGGGGATCTCCCCGGTCTCGAACAGCACCTGGAGCTTCTCGGCGATCGTCTTGCCCACGCCGGCCAGCTCGGTCACCCTGCGGGCCTTGGTCATCTCCTCCACCGAGGCGTTCGCCTCACGGATCGACTTGGCCGCGTTGCGGTAGGCGATCACCCGGTAGGAGACCGCCCCGTCGAGCTCGTAGAGGTCCGCCAGCTCGTCGAAATGGAGAGCTACCTCGGCGTTCCTCATCGCGCGGTCTAGGGTACGCGGCCATGTCCGGGGTCTGGCTCGTCGTCCCCACGTACAACGAGGCCGAGAACCTGGAGCCGATCGTCGAGGCTGCGACGAGTTCCCTGGCGACATGCGCGCCCGAGCACCGACTCCTGATCGTGGACGACAAGTCGCCCGACGGCACGGGCGAGCTCGCGGACCGGCTGGCCGGAGAGCGCGAGGCCGTGGAGGTCCTGCACCGGCGCCGTAAGGAGGGGATCGGGCCGGCCTACCTCGAGGGCTTCCGGCGTGCGCTCGAGGGTGGCGCCGACCTCGTGCTCGAGATGGACGCCGACTTCTCCCACGATCCGGGCGACATCCCGCGACTGGTGGAGGCCTCCGCGGACGCGGACCTGGTCCTGGGCTCGCGCTACATGCCGGGCGGTGGGGTGGCCGGCTGGAACCGGCGACGCCGGCTGCTCAGCCGCGGCGGCTGCTGGTACGCGCGTACCGTGCTCGGCGTGCCGGTCCGCGACCTCACCGGCGGCTTCAAGTGCTTCCGCCGCCAGGTGCTGGAGACGCTCGACCTCTCCGGGATCCACGCCGACGGCTACGGCTTCCAGATCGAGATGACCTACCGCGCGATCCGGGCGGGCTTTCGCGTTCGCGAGATCCCGATCACCTTCCACGACCGCCGCGCGGGCGCCTCGAAGATGGACACTCGGATCGCCGCTGAGGCCGTGTGGAAGGTCCCCGCGCTACGGTGGCGGTTGCGCGGGAGCGCCGCCTCTGCGGGCTGACGCATCGGAGGCCCGGCCGACCGGCCGCCTCCCTCTATACTTCATTTTGTAAAGCGAGCAACCCGGACCAAGGAGCCGAAATGGCAGGAGCGATCATCGAGGTCACCGACTCGAACTTCCAGGCGGAGGTGCTCGAGTCCGACACCGCCGTCCTGGTGGACTTCTGGGCGCCCTGGTGCGGGCCCTGCCGCGTGATCGCTCCGTCGCTCGAGGAGATCAACGAGGAGCGCGAGAACCTGCGCGTGGTGAAGCTGAACGTGGACGAGAACCAGGTCACGGCGGCGCGCTACGACGTGATGTCGATTCCGACGCTGATCCTCTTCAAGAACGGCGAAGCAGCCAACCGGATCATCGGCGCGCTTCCGAAGAAGCGCCTGGTGCAAGAGCTCGAGCCGACGCTCGCCGCCTAGCGGTGCCCATCGTCACCATCGAGTGGTACGAGGGCCGCTCGCCCGAGCAGAAGCGCGAGATCGCCGAGAAGCTGACCGACCTGCTCGTCGAGGTCGGTAAGACCGAGCGCGAGCACGTCTGGATCCGCTTCGTCGACTCGTCGAAGGGCGACTGGGCGATGGGCGGCGAGCTGCAGGGCTAGTAGGGCTCGGGCCCGCCGTCTAGGGCCTGCCGCGCCAGCTCGTCGCCGATTTCCGGCCGTCCCGCCAGCCGGCGACGCTCGCCCAGTGCCTCGATCATCTGGTCGATGTCGACGGCCTCGATTTCGGCGTCGGCCGCCTCTGTGTGTAGCGGGCCGTCCGCCAGTAAACGCGTCCCCTGTGGACGCCGCCGGCCGACCGACAGGATCAGGACCAGGGCAAGTAAGAGGGCACAGCCGATGTAGACGACGAACTCCACGCCTCGGCGCAGTCTACGCCGCCCGGCTCCCGAACGAGGGTCCGTTTTGTGCCCCTATAGGGGCATCAACTGGACCCTCACCTTCCTCACAGCCGCAATTTGCGGGCGTGCCGCGGACGTTGCGTCAGGCCCGCTCTACGGCGATGAATAGCTCGCGGTCCCCGATCCGGATCGGCTCGCCCGCGCCGGTTCCGTCCCTGTAGGCGACCGACGTGGCCAGGGTCTCGCCCGCCACGTAGTCCTCGTGCGCGCGCACCGCCTGGAGCAGCTCGCGGTCGCCTCCGAGCACGAGTGAGATGCGGTCCTCGACCTCGAGGCCGGCCGCCTTGCGCGCCGCCTGGACCGCGTGCACGACCTCGCGGGCGAGGCCCTCGCGTACGAGCTCGTCGTCGACGCCGAGGTTCAGGGCCACGGCGTGCGTGCCCGAGCGCACCACGCGATAGCCCTCGAGCGGCTGCATGACGAGCTCCACGTCGTCCGCTCCCACCGGATGCTCCTTGCCGTCCACCGAGAGGCCGACCGTCTCGCCCGCGCGCAGCCTGGCGGCCACCGACTGGGCATCGAGTGCTGCCACCGCCGCCGCGACCTGGGGCATCTGCTTCCCGAAGCGCGGCCCGAGCGAGCGGTAGTTCGGCTTCAACTCCCAGCGCCCCAGCTCGTCGGCCTCGGACACGAACCGCACGGCCTTCACGTTCAGCTCCTGGAGCACGATGTCCTGGAGCCGCTCGATGGCGGCGCGCTCCCGATCGGCGGCGACGACGACCGCCTCGGACAGCGGCTGGCGGAGCTTGACCTTCGCCTGCGCGCGGGCTGCGCGTCCCAGCTCGATCGCGTCGCGCACCACCTGCATGTCCCACTCGAGGTCCTGGTCGCGTAGCGAGGCGTCGGGCTCGGGGTAGTCGCACAGGTGGACCGACGGCTGCGACCCGTCGAGGTTGTCGTAGATCTCGTCGGAGACGAACGGCACGAGCGGAGCGAGCAGCCTGCTGACGTCGGTCAGGCACCGCCACAGGGTCCAGAAGGCCGCGCGGTCGCCGTCCCAGAAGCGCCGGCGCGACAGCCGCACGTACCAGTTCGAGAGGTCCTCCACGAACTCGGCGATCTCGCGCCCCGCCGTGGTCGTGTCGTAGTCGTCCAGCCGCTCGATGGCCGTCCCCGCCACGTGCTGCAGCCGCGACAGCGCCCACCGGTCCAGCTCCTCGAGCGGGCCGTCGTAGCGCGGGTCGTCGATCCCGTTCGCGTTCGCGAACATCGATCGAGAAGCGGTAGCCGTCCCACGGCTGCTTGGAGGTGAAGAAGTACCACCGGAATGCATCGGCGCCGTAGCGGTCGATGACGTCCCACGGCTCGACCACGTTGCCGAGGGACTTCGACATCTTGCGACCCTCCTCGTCGAGGATCAGCCCCAGGCATAGGACGGTGCGGTAGGAGGACTGGTCGAACAGCAGGGTGGAGACGGCCAGCAGCGAGTAGAACCAGCCCCGCGTCTGGTCGAGCGCCTCGCAGATGTAGTCGGCGGGGAAGTGGTCGGTGAACTCCTCGACGCCCTCGAACGGCGCGTGCCACTGGGCGAACGGCATCGAGCCCGAGTCCCACCACGCGTCGATCACCTCCGGCACGCGCCGCATCTCGCCGCCGCACTCCTCGCAGGGGAAGACGACCTCGTCGATGAACGGCTTGTGAAGGTCCGCCGGGACCTTCCCGCCCCGCGACTCGAGCTCGGAGCGTGAGCCCACGCAGTGCTCGTGGCCCTCGCCGCAGCGCCAGACCGGCAGGGGCGTGCCCCAGTAGCGCTCTCGTGAAAGCGCCCAGTCCACGTTGTTCGCGAGCCAGTCGCCGAACCGGCCGTGCTTGATGTGCGCGGGGTGCCAGTTGATCTGCTCGTTCTCGGCGAGCATCTGGTCGCGCACGGCCGTGGTCTTCACGTACCAGCTCCGCTTGGCGTAGTAGAGGAGCGGGGTGCCGCAGCGCCAGCAGTGCGGGTAGGCGTGCTCGTAGCGGTCCTCGCGGAACAGCCTGCCCGATTCCCGGAGGGCCTCGACGATGTCCGGGTCGGCCTGCTTCACGAAGCGGCCAGCGAACGGGCCCATGCGCTCGTCGAAGGTGCCGTCCGGCAGGACCGGGTTCTGCACCGTCAGGCCGTACCGCTCGCCGAGGTGGAAGTCGTCCTCGCCGAAGGCGACCGCCGTGTGCACGACGCCGGTGCCGTCCTCGGTGGTCACGAAGTCGGCGAGCAGGACGGTATGGCCGCGATCGCCGTAGTCGGTGATGAAGTCGAAGGGAGGCTCGTATGGCAGGTCCTCGAGGGCCGAGCCGGGCATGCGCTCCTCGATCACCGCGTCCTCGCCGAGCACCCGCTCGACCAGGGCCTCCGCGAGGATGAGCCGCTCGTCCCCCACGCGCGCGCGTGCGTATGTGACGTCAGGGTGCACGGCGAGCGCGGCGTTGGACAGCAGGGTCCACGGCGTGGTGGTCCAGCCCAGCAGCGAGACGCCCTCCTCGCCACGCACGGGGAAGCGGACGTACACAGACGGGTCGACCACGTCGCGGTAACCCTGGGCCACCTCGTGCGATGACAGCGCCGTGCCGCAGCGCGGGCAGTAGGGGACGACCTTGTGCCCCTCGTACAGCAGGCCCCGCCGCCAGACCTCGCGCAGCGACCACCAGACCGACTCGATGTAGTCGTTCGACATCGTCACGTAGGCGTTGTCGATGTCGATCCAGAAGCCGATCCGCTCGGTCAGGCGATTCCACTCGTCGATGTACTTGAAGACCGACTCGCGGCAGCGCTCGTTGAACTCGGCCACGCCGTAGACCTCGATGTCGGCCTTCGTCGCGAGCCCGAGCTCGTGCTCGATCTCGAGCTCCACCGGCAGGCCGTGGCAGTCCCACCCCGCCTTGCGGTCCACGCGGTGGCCGCGCATCGTCTTGTAGCGAGGAAAGACGTCCTTGAAGACGCGCGACAGCACGTGGTGCGAGCCGGGCCTCCCGTTGGCCGTGGGCGGGCCCTCGTAGAAGACGAACGGCGGCGCGTCCTGGCGGCGCCTGATCGACTCGTGGAACACGTCGCGCTCGCGCCAGCGCCCGAGGACGGCCTCCTCGAGCTCGGGGAAGGACTGCGCGGGATCGACCGGTCGAAACGGGCTCACGGGGAGCCCGATTCTAGGAGTGGCCTAGGGGCGGGAGCCGGCGCGCGAGGCGACGGCCGCGATCCGCCCGAAGGCGCTGCCGTCGACCATCGCCTTCAGGTTGCGCACCGCCTCGCTGGGCGTTCCGCCGAGGGAGGGGATGTTGTGAGATCCGGAGACCGGCATGGCGCCGCGGTATTCGAACAATGGCGCCGACGATCCGAGCTGGCGAACCGAGTAGACCAGCCGCCCGACCACGTCGAGGGTGGCGCCGGTGCCGCACAGAACGAGCGCGGTCGGATCGAGCGCGCGCATCGCTCGCGTCATGCGCTCCTGGGCCAGGCCGACCGACAGGAGCAGCACGCGGAATCCCGCGCGGCGCAGGCCCAGCTCGAGCGCCTGCACCTGCAGCCCCTCGAGGGTCAGGCCCGGGCTGGAGTCGAAGAGCAGGACACCGTCGGGCCTCGACGCGGCGGGGCACACGCGGCGCGCCGCGTGCAGCCAGCCGGTGGCCCAGCGGCAGGCGAGCTCGTACTCGGCCTCGCGGCCCTCGCGGCTCTCGGCGATCTCGAGCGCGGGCAGCAGGAGCTCCTCGACGCTGCGCTCGATCGAGCGCAGCGCGAGGCTCTCCTCCATCAGCCGGTCCGCGAGTCCCTCGTCGAAGCGGTCGAAGGCCTCCACCAGACGGGAGGAAGAGCCCAGGCCCTCGCCACGCTGGCGCGCCACCTGGATCGCAGAGGAGATGTTGTGGGTCTCGAGCAGCGCGCGGCGCAGGGCCTCGAGCTCACCGAGCTCGTACTGCCGGTGTCCGCCTGCGGTGCGGCGCGGCTCGGGGTAGCCAAAGCGCCTCTCCCAGCTGCGCAGTGTGTTGGGGCTGACGCCGAGCAGCTCGGCTGCCGCGTTGGTTCGAATACCGCTCACTCGTATCTCCTCGTCGGCAAGATCGTGCGCAACCTTGAGCGCAAACTCACTCCGGTTGAGGTGGAGTTCTGACAGCTCGGGCAGCCTATGCGCAAGATCTGAACGCGATCTTGCACACCAGTCAGCTCGCGACGGGCTCCAGAACGAGCAACGCGGCGGGCGGATTTCCGCAGCCGCCGATGCGTGCCTCGAGGTCCTTCGAAGCGACCAGGACCGGGATCGTCGACGGGGCGAGAGTGCCGTTCGCGGCGCGGATCACGGCACGCGCCAGCTCGCCGATTCCCGCCGGGCTCGTCAACAGCGACAGGAGCGGCCGCCCGTAGCTGCCGTCCGGAATGGCAAGTACGTCCTCCGCTGCGCGGCTCGAGGCGCTCACCCGCAGATCCGCCGTGACCACCAGAAAGGCCGCTCGTGGAGCGGTCAGCGTGGCGCTCGAGCAGGTCAGGATCACGCCGAGGCCGCAGTTCCCGCATACCCGTCCTCGTAACGGCTTGTCCGCAGGTGCTGTCGGCGCACCGAACAGCTCCGCGCAATGCGTGCAGAAGCGGGTCAGCTCCTCCCTGTTCGAGCGTCTCTGCTCGGTGGAAGGATGCACCCGGGCCAGATGCCTCATCCTTGGCTCCTATCCGAGAGGAGTCCATTCCCCTCGGCACGATCAGAACATGGGATTCGGGATGGTGGAGGAGCGCGCAGGATTTGCAGCGAATCGGCGCCCGTAACCGAGGCACGCCGGGCCGGTTCGCTGTCGCGCTTGCAGCGGCGGCCCTGGTCGCGGGGTGCGGCTCCGAGCCGTCGCATGCGGTACCGGCCGCATGTGCGCAGGGGCCGGGGCCGCTCGAGCGGGCGCTCGCGCGCGCGCCCGGGGAGGTGAAGCTCGGGGGAACCCGCCCGTCCGCCTGCTTCGTGCGCGGAGGCGACCCCGGCGGCGTCGAGTCACTGGGCCTCACGTTCCTCCCGGCCGCCGAGCACCTCGCTGTCGAAGCCAGGGCGCAGCCGCGCGGTCCGGCGGCGATGCGGCTCGGGTTCCTGATCGGCGCCGTCCGCCGGGGCACCGCGCGCGGCGGCGTCTACTCCGAGCTCGCGCGGCGGATCGAGCAGGAGCTGAACGGCGTCGACACCCACGCGCCAGCCTTCCAGACCGGCCTGCGGGCGGGGCTCGCGCATGGTTAGGCTCTTAGGACATGGCCGAGCTGTGGGGTGGTGAGACGACGAAGGCCGTAGAGAACTTCAAGATCTCGGGCGAGCGCGTGCCGGCCGCGGTCATCCACTGGCTGGGTCGCATCAAGGCCGCGGCCGCCCGCACGAACGCCGAGCTCGGGCTGCTCGACGACGACCTCGCCGAGCGGATCGCGGCTGCTGCCGACGAGGTGGCGGAGGGCCGCCGGGACGACCAGTTCCCGATCGACGTCTTCCAGACCGGGTCTGGCACCTCATCCAACATGAACGCGAACGAGGTGATCGCGGCCCTGGCCGGCGAGGGCGTCCACCCCAACGACCACGTGAACATGGGCCAGTCCTCGAACGACGTGTTCCCGTCGGCGGTCCACCTTGCAGCCCTCTCAGAGGCGACCGAGAAGCTGCTCCCGGCGCTCGACCGGCTCGCCGCCTCACTCTCGGCCAAGGCTGAAGAGTTCGCGGACCTCGTCAAGGCCGGCCGCACGCACCTCATGGACGCCGTGCCGGTCACGCTCGGCCAGGAGTTCGGCGGCTACGCCGCCCAGATCCGGCTGGGACGCGACCGCGTGTCCGACGCGCTTCCCCGCGTGGCGCAGGTCCCCCTCGGCGGGACCGCGGTCGGCACGGGACTGAACACCCACCCGGACTTCGCGGCCGGCGTGCGCGCACGGCTGTCCGAGGCTACGCGCCTGCCGGTCGAGCCGCCGGCGGATCCGTTCGAGGCGCAGGCCAACCGGGACGCGCTCGTGGAGCTTTCGGGCGCGCTCAAGGTGGTAGCCGTCTCCCTGACGAAGATCGCGCACGACCTGGCCCTGATGGGCTCGGGCCCGCGGACCGGGCTAAGGGAGATCTCCCTGCCCGAGCTGCAGAAGGGCTCCTCGATCATGCCCGGCAAGGTCAACCCGGTGATCCCGGAGGTCGTTCTCCAGGTCGCGGCCCAGGTGATTGGCAACGACGCCGCCATCACGGTCGCCGGCATGCAGGGCCAATTCGAGCTGAACGTGCGCGTGCCGCTGATCGCGCGCAACATCCTCCAGTCGATCCAGCTCCTGTCCAACGCGGCCACGGCTCTGGCGGAAAAGTGCGTGGACGGGATCGAGCCCAACCGCGAGGTGCTGCAGCACAACGCGGAGTCCACGCCGGCCATCGTCACGGCGCTCAATCCGTACATCGGTTACGACAGGGCGACCGAGATCGTGAAGGAGGCCCAGGAGAGCGGGCGCACTATCCGGGAGGTGGCGCTCGAGAAGGGCGTCGACGAGGAGACGCTCGACCGCGCGCTGGACTTGCAGGCCATGGCCCGTGGGGTCAAGCCAACCCCCGCCGGGTAAACGCGCGGACACTCAAATCATCCTGCAAAGTGCCGATCTAGTCGGTATGGCGAGCCGCCGCGTATTCCCCTGCCTCATCGTCCTCGCGATGCTGCTCGGCCTGCCCGCGGTCGGGCAGGCCCGGAAGGTCGTCTACGGCAGTGACCTGACCGCTCCGGCGGACATCGTCGAGTCCCACGGCGCCGACAGCGCCTTCTGGAACGTGAGCCTGGAGAACGGCGGCACCACCGCCGCCCCGCTTGGCGGCCAGGTCGTCTCGGTGCGGGTCAAGGGGATCGTGCTCCCGGACCCGACCGGGTTCAGGAAGCCCACCACGATGATCCACTTCCAGACGCTTCGCCCGCTCCCCGACGGGGAGATGGCCGTGTGGCTCAGCTCGGGTGCGTTCTACACCCCGCTCGGCGGCGACTCCCAGCAGGTCACCGAGTACCACCCGATCAACATGTGCGTCCACAGGGGCGACTTCCTCGACTTCAACGACATCGGTGGCAACGAGTGGTGGTGGGGGAACTACAGCGGGATGCCGTTTCAGACCTTCAGCCGCGTGCCCAACTCCGCGGTCAACTTCTACACGAAGAACGCGGGCACCAACATCGGGTCCCACTGGAGGCCGATGATGACCAAGCAGGGCGAGGAGCTGCTCATGCAGATGACGCTCGCCACCGGTCCCGACGCGACCTGGATCTGCCCGGGCGGCTACGCGCAACACGTCCATCGCGGCATCTACTTCCGCCGCTCGGCCCAGCTGAGCGGGAACCAGGCGAAGGTGCGGGTCACCTGCCCGTGGCCGACCTACGGCAAGTGCCACGGGACGATCACGGGCAAGACCAAGGTGAACGGCCGCCAGGTCGCGTTCGGCAAGGCGCACTTCAGCGCGCTCCACGGCTGGAGCACGAACGTCTACGTGCCCCTGCCGCCCGCCGCGGTCAAGGCGGCGGGTCGGAGAGGCCTGCGGGCGCTCTTCACTGCGGTCTCGCACGACGATCCCCGCCACGACTCGCGCGATCGCTGGCCCAGGTTGACGCCGGTCCAGACCAGGGCCAACAGCGCGACCGTCTCGGTCTCTCCCTAGCGGCGGAGACCGCCGTCGAGGTAGCATCGCCGCGGGCCCACGGCTCGCACGATGCCCGGCATCTTCATCTCCTACCGGCGTGAGGACACCTCCGGCGAGGCCGGGCGGCTGGCCGCCGATTTCGGAGAGCGCTTCGGCCGCTCGAACGTCTTCTTCGACATCGACATGGGGGCGGGCATCGACTTCGAGGAGCGCATTCACCGCGCACTCGAGACGTGCCACGTCACGCTGGTCCTGATCGGCAACAGATGGCTGACGGTCGCGCTGCCCGACGGCAAGAGGCGGATCGACCACGAGGGCGACTACGTGCGGAGGGAGATCGCCCAGGCACTCGGTCGTCCCGATGTGGCGGTCGTCCCCGTGCTCGTCGAGGGGGCGCGGATGCCGAGCGCGGATGAGTTGCCGGCCGAGATCTCCTCGCTGGCCAAGATCAACGCGTTCGAGCTCAGCAACAGGCGCTGGGAGTACGACACGGGACAGCTGGCACGGCTGGCCCAGCGCTACGAGAGGGGCTGGCGCCGGCTGCTCGCCTGGCTTCCGACGTGGGCGAAACGCGGCAGCCTGGCGTTCGCGCTGGCCGGCGCCGCCACCGCCGCGGTGATCGCCGCGACCAGCGGCTCCGCTGGTGCGCCACATCCCCAGGCCCGCCGTGAGGTCCTCGTGCCCGCCACCGTCCCACCCGTCGTGGACGAGTGCTCGAGCCAGCTTCGGTTCGCCGTCGATGGCACAGCGGGTCCGCTCAAATGCCCGGGCGGCCGGCTCAACACGTTGGCGTGGCAGTACTACGCGAAGTTCAACCTGCTCATCATGTCGCTCGGCCGAAGTACCACGCCCGGCCAGGTCATGAACGCCCTATGCAGCGACCTCCGGAGCAACAAGAGCACCACTAGACCGATCGAGCAGGCCGGCTACGAGCTGGCCGCCCTCTACAACGGGTGGCGCTTCACGCTCCCACCGGACGTGGCGACTCTGCGCTGCTGAGCGGCGAGCTGCAGACGCAGCGCTCGGTACGATCGGCGCCTCGTGCGCGCGATGGGGGGCAGGGGAACGGTCGTGCTCGCGGCGGCGACCGCCTTCGTCGGGCTCGGGACCGCCGCGCAGGCGCTGCTGCCGGGCTCCCAGGACCAGGCGATAAGCCCGCGCAAGCACGTCCTCGAGAACGGCCACAAGCTGGTTCCGCCGGGCAAGCTCGTTCGGCTCGGGAACTTCCCCGGCGGGGGCGCCGTCACGACCGACGGCCGCTTCTACTGGACCGTCTCCGCCGGATACCGCCAGAACGATGTGCGGATCGTGTCGCTGAGGAAGGGTCGGGTCCTCCAGACGATCAAGATCCCCGGGGCGAGCGGCGGCGTGGCGCTCGACTCGGTGCATCGGCTGGCGTACGTCTCCGGCGAGCCCGACACGGACATCACCGACGCGAAGATGCCCGCGAGCACGCCGGGTGAGCACGGCGACGTGGTGCACGTGTTCTCCTGGTCGGGGCGGACCGGCAGGGCCGTCGAGCGGCGCGTCATCCCGATCCCGCCGCCAAGCGACGCGCCGGCTCCCCAGAACTTCCCACCGAACCCGGGAGCGAGCAAGCGCTCGTGGCCGTTCGGGCTCGCCGTGTCGCGCGACGGAAAGACGCTGCTCGCGGCGCTAGAGCTGGGCGACGCGGCCGCGATCGTCGATACGAAGACCGGCGGGGTGCGCTACGTCCACACCGGCAGCTACCCGTTCGGCGCCGCGATCCTGCCCGGCGGCAGGACGGGCCTGATCTCGAACCAGGGGCTCGGCGGGACTGTCTCGGTGATCGATCTGAAGGCCGGCTCGAAGGTGAAGGACGTCCAGGTGGGCGGATCTCATTCGAACCCGGAGGGCATAGCGGTCGACCCCGCCAGGCGGCGCGCCTACGTGCCGCTGGCCAACGCCGACTCGGTGGCGGTGATCGACACGGCCAAGATGCAGCTC
>VAWV01000244.1 GCA_005883295.1 Actinomycetota bacterium | reverse complement strand
GCGGCCGAGGCGGGGCAGGTGCTGGTGTCCGAGCCGGCGCGGACGGAGCTGGGCGACGACGGCTTCGAGTTCAAGAAGCAGCGGCGCTTCCGCGCCAAGGGGACGCCGCGGGACCTGGAGGTGTTCGAGGTGAGGCTGCTGTGACCGACGAACCCGAGGCCTACCGGCGGCTGGTGGAAGCGCTGCTCGCATCCGATCCCGCGGTCAGCGAGGCGCAGATGATGGGGATGCCCTCGCTCAAGCTCGGGAGCAAGATGTTCGGCGGCCTGACCGGCGGCCACCTGGTGCTGCGGATCGGGCGCGGCCGCGCGGGCGAGCTGATCGAGAGCGGCCGCGCGAAGCCGTTCGACCCCTCCGGCCGCGACCGCCCGATGAAGGACTGGGCGATGTTCCCGGAGCCCGACCACGACTGGCTCGCGCTGGCCGAGGAGGCGAAGAGGCAGACTTCGTAGCCGCGTCACGCGCCCGGCAGGATTCGAACCTGCGACTTCTGCCTCCGGAGGGCAGCGCTCTATCCACTGAGCTACGGGCGCCGGCCGCCCATCATAGGTCCCGAGCCGGAACCAGCGCATCCGCATCTTCCGTTACGTACGCTGCCCGCTGAGCCTGGTGCGGCACCGGCTCGGGGAACGCGGTCTTCACGGACGCGGGGGAGGCAGATGCGGAGAATTACGGCACTTCTCGTGGTACTCGCGATGTGCGGGGTGACCGGAGCGGTGATCGCCGCCTCGGGCGGCGGCGCATCGGGGGGCAACGCGTCCGACGACCAGTACAAGCCGCCGAAGTGCAAGAAGGGCGAGGAGCCGGACGGACACGGCCGCTGCAAGAAGAAGCCGCCGAAGTGCAAGAAGGGCGAGACCGTGAAGAACGGGAAGTGCGTGAAGCACAAGCACACGGTCAAGTGCAAACCGGGCTCCGTGCAGAAGAATGGGCATTGCGTGAAGAACACGCCGCGGCACCCGAAGTGCAGGCACGGCCACGTGTGGAAGAATGGCCACGGAGGCAAGCCCGGCCACTGCGTCAAGAAGCACAAGCACAAGCACCACGGCTCGAGCTGGCAGGGGGGCCGCTAGCCGCGCCGCGGCTGGGCTGACGGACCTACTCTAGGCGCTGGAGGGGCCGCCCCGGCGGCCCCGCTGACGCCGGCGCTCCTGGCGCGAGGACCACATCAGCGCGAGCGCCAGGAAGATCACTGGCCCCCCGAACAGGGGCAGGTCGATCAGCACGTGGCCGAAGTGGGCGAACGGGATCAGCATGGCCATCGGCGGCGTCAGGCGTGCGCCGGGGTTGCCGGCACCCGCGGCACCTGCGACGGCGCGCTCTCCGCGGGCGGCTGTGGCCGGCCCTCCCGGAGCGTCCGCGAGAGCCTCACGAGGCCCCACGCGAGCAGGGCGAACATCGCCAGCCCGACCGCGAGCACCACGGTGTATGCCAGGGTCGTGAGGATCGGGCTGGTGCCCGGCTTCTGCTCCCGCTGGAGCAGCTTCTTGTCGCGCACGAACGGGCGCGTGAACTGGCTCGTGGCCGGGACCGCCGGGGCCGGAATGGCCGGATCGCTCGGGAAGAACACTGCCGATCCCAGGATCTGGTTGTCGCGCGCGAGCCTGACGGTGACCTTCCAGTTCCCGTAGACCGGGATCGGGGTGTTCTCGCGGTAGAGGCCCGGAGCGACCGGGTGGAGCTTGGCGACCACCGAGCCACCGCCCTGCCACGCGGTCACGTCGAACCACAGCGCGCGGCGGGCCGCGTTTAGCGGGTTCACGCGCACTGTGGCGACCACCTTGCGCTTGGGACCCGGCTGCACCGTGCGCAGCGAGACCGTCGCCGTCGGCGGGTGCTTGGGCGTGGGCATCTGCAGGCCGTAGGCCACGAGTCCCGCGACGACCGCCGCCGCGGCCGGCACCACCCAGCGCGGCACACGCTCTCTAGGCGCGCCGCCGCTGAGCGAGCGGCCGATGAACCCTCCGAGCACACCCCCAGCGATGGCCGCGATGAAGCCGACGATCGCACCCTCGGGGAACAGGGACGACGGCCACGGGATCGTCCAGAAGATGTGCGACCAGGCCCACTCGGCGGCGAGCCCGATCGTGCCGATGCCGGCGCCTGCGGCGATCCCGAAGGCGATCGGCCGCCCGCGCGGGAAGCGGAAGGCCACGGCCTCGACCACCAGCGCCTCGACGACGTATAGCGGGAACTTGGGCGTGGTGTGGGGCAGGATCACGCCGACGATCAACGCCAGCGTGCCGCGGATCAGGAGGTAGAACAGGACCGCCTTGAGCGCGCCGCCGCGCCCCAGCCGCAGCCGGGCGGCTACCAGCCCGACGGCCGCGGCGAGCATCAGCAGCATCGGGTGGAACACAAGCCGGAACTGCGGGACCGCGAAGTCGTACTCCCCCTGGAAGGTGGACAGCCCGACGAGGAACGCCCCCGCGAGCATGG
>VAWV01000280.1 GCA_005883295.1 Actinomycetota bacterium | reverse complement strand
GGTCGTGAAGACCGCGCTGATCGCCGGGGGCAGCCTGTGGGAGAGCGTGCGGAGCGGGGCCGATCCTGACGCGGCCACCATCCTGGGCTGCCTACGCACCAAGCTCGCGGTGGTGGCCGAGGACGAGCGCGACGCGGGGCGCCGCCAGGTGCTCAACCTCGGCCACACCGTCGGGCACGCGATCGAGGCGGCGACGGGCTACGAGCGGCTCCGGCACGGCGAGGCGGTAGCCCTGGGGCTCCTGTGCGCGCTGCGGCTCTCGGACCGCGAGGAGCTTCGCGCCGAGGTCGCGCGTCTGCTGGCCGCCCGGGGGCTCCCGGAGCAGGTGTCCGGGGTCGACCCGGAGGAGGTGGTCGCGCTGGTGGCGCGCGACAAGAAGCGCCGCGGCGGGCGGGTGCCGTTCGTGCTCGCCGAGGCCCCTGGGCGGGTGAGCGAGGGCCACGAGGTCTCCGAGGAGGATCTGCGCACGGCCGTGGAGGAGGTGTGCTCGGCGTGAGGAACCGCGTGGAGGTGATGCACGGGGTGAACCTCGACCAGCTGGGCCGGCGCGACCCGGAGCACTATCCGCGCGTGACCCTGACCGAGCTCGAGGTGGTCATCGGCCGCTACGCACGCGAGCTGGGCCTCGAGCCGTCGTTCTCGCAGACCAACCACGAGGGCGAGTTCTGCGAGTCGCTCCACAAGGCGTCCGAGACCGTCCACGGCCTGGTGCTGAACCCGGGGGCGTGGACCCACTACTCGTACGCCATCAGGGATGCGCTCGAGGTCTGCGGGCTGCCCGCGGTGGAGGTCCACCTGTCCGACATCGAGCACCGCGAGGAGTGGCGGCGGGTGTCCGTGATCCGCGACCTGTGTATCGGGACCGTGTCGGGCAGGGGGATCGAGGGCTACCGCGAGGCGCTCGAGCTCCTGCGCAACGCCCTGCGGGACGAAGGGTGAGCCGAGCCGACCGCCTCGAGGCGGTGCTGCACGAACGGGAGCTCGGCGCGCTCATCGTCACGAACCTGGTCAACGTCCGGTACCTGACCGGGTACACGGGCACGAACGGCGTGTGCATCGTGGGCGAGGGCAGGCGGGTGTTCCTCACGGACTTCCGCTACGTGACCCAGGCCGCCCGCGAGGTCGACGGCTTCGACCGCGAGCAGGGACGTCAGGACCTGCTCGAGGACGCGGCCGCCCACCTCTCGGGGCGGGTGGGCTTCGAGGACTTCTCGATGACCGTGCGCCAGTACGAGCGCCTCCGCGGCTTCGTGTCCGAGGGGACCGACCTGGTACCCGCCGGACGGCTGGTGGAGGCGCTGCGAGCTGTGAAGGACGACCGGGAGCTCGACGCGATCCGCGCGGCGGCCGCGCTCGCCGACGAGGTGCTCGCGGTCGTCCCGGAACGGGGGCTCGCCGGCAGGCCCGAGCGCGAGGTGGCGCTCGAGCTCGAGGACGAGATGCGGCGGCACGGCTCGGACCCTTCGTTTCCGTCGATCGTGGCGGGCGGCGCGAACGGCGCGCTGCCCCACGCGCGCCCGGGCGATGACCCCATCGCCCGCGACACGCTCGTGGTCGTGGATCTCGGCTGCATGGTCGATGGCTACGCCTCGGACTGCACGCGCACGTTCGCGACCGGGGCCATTCCGGACCCGGCGACGGAGGTCTACGGGCTCGTGCTCGAGACCCAGGTAGCTTCGCTAGGCGAGGTGCGCGCGGGCGCGCCGTGCACGCTTGTCGACGCCTTCGCACGGGACCGGATCACAGCCGCCGGGCACGGCGAGGAGTTCGGGCACGGCCTCGGCCACGGCGTGGGCCTCGAGGTCCACGAGCTGCCGACGCTCTCCCGTGCAGGGGAAGGCGAGCTGGCGGAGGGCAACGTCGTGACGGTGGAGCCCGGCGTCTACGTGCCCGACCAGTTCGGCATCCGGATCGAGGACCTGGTCGCGGTGGGCACGGACGGCTGCGAGGTCCTCAGCGGGTTCCCGAAGGACCTGATCGTCGCGGGATAGCGCCGGGGCGGCCAGGGCCGGCCGTCCGCGAGCGCTTACCAGCTGCCGTTCTTACAACTGCCGTTGTCCGGCCGCGTCCTTCGTGATCAGGTAGGTGTGGTTCGACCCGTCGGTCGAGGCCCTGGAGATCGCGGTGACGGTGTACGAGGTCTTGCCGGCGGCGGTGACGCTCACCTCGCCCGGGTTCGTCCCCCAGGGCACGCCCAGGTCGGCACCGAGGGCCGCCGCGGTGTTGCAGGCGGTGTAGTCCTCGTTGGTCGCGTAGCAGAGCTCGACCTTGGAGACCAGGTTGCGGGCGTTCGACTCCGCGTCCGCGTCTTGCCCCTTCTTCTCGTGGTTGAGGTACGCCGGGATCGCGATCGCCGCGAGGATCCCGATAATGAGGATGACGATGAGGAGCTCGATGAGCGTGAACCCGCGATTGCCGCGGAGCCGCTTGATCAGGGTCGTGAGCAAGGGACTGTCCTTTGGGTCGTAAAGCCTTGGGTTGCGTCAGCTGGCCATCAAGCTCAGCTTGTGGCCTATATCGACCGATCTGAAGGCCGCTTTAGGGCTGCTGGACGCCCGTTCGGCTGCTTTTCGACAGCGTTTGCACCGTTTTCCAGATGTGCGAACATGTGTTCGTGGTTGCCTGCGCGCTGTACCCCCGCTTCACCCTCCTCGCCGCGCTGGACGGCAGGGCTGAGCTCCTCGGCCAGCCCGCGGCGCTGGCGCCCCAGCCGGGCGGGAGGCAGGTGGTCGGAGAGGTCTCGGCGGCTGCGGAGGCATTCGGCGTCACGGCCTCGATGAGGGTGGGGGAGGCCCTGGCGCGCTGTCCCGAGCTGCGGCTCGTGCCCCCCGACCCCGATGGGGTGCGATCGGCGTGGGGGCGGGTGCTGGAGCGGCTGGCCGGCATCGGGGCCGACTGCGAGTCCGATCGCGCCGGGATCGCCTATTTCGACGTCGACGGGCTGCGCGGGATACACGGCGGCCACATCGAGGGGGTGATCGCGGCCGCACGCGGGGCGCTCGGCCGGGCGGCGCGGCTCGGGTGCGCACCCAGCCGGTTCGCCAGCTTCGCCGCGGCGCTCCAGGCCCGCGCCCGGTGGCGCGGCGCTTCCATGCGGATGCCGGTCGGTTCGCGCCCAGCGGTCCTTGCCGACGGGTCCGTCCTCGTGCCCGCGGCCGCTGCGGGAGCCTTCCTGGCGCCGCTGGCAGTCGGGCTCCTACGCACCCGCCCCGAGCTCGCGGAGCTGCCCGACGTCCTGGAGAGGCTCGGAATCCGGACGCTGGGGGAGCTGGCGGCGCTTCCCGCGCCGGCCATGGCAGAGCGCTTCGGTCATCCCGGGCTGCTCGCGCTCGACCTGGCCCGCGGGCGGGATACCCCGCTGGAGCCTCGCCGCCCGCCGGAGCCGGTGGGCGAGCGGATCGAGCTCCCGGAGGCGGCGTCCGGGCCCCAGCTCGAGCGCGCCCTCGAGCTGCTCGTCGCGCGCGTTCTCGCAAGGCGCGAGCGGCGGGGCAGGACCATCCGGGCGCTCGGGCTGTCGGCCCGCTTCGTGGAGGGCGGCACCTGGCGCACGCGCGTTACGCTGCGCCAGCCGAGCGCCGAGCCCGATCGGATCCGCACGGCGCTCGTCACCCGGCTCGGCGAGCTGCCGGCGCCGGCAGAGTCGCTTCGGCTCGAGGTCGAGGCGTTCGGACCGCCCGCGCACGACCAGGCGCGCCTGCTCGGGGAGTCGCCGGCCGCCGTCCGCAGGCGGCGGATCGCCGACGCCGTGGGGCAGGCTCGCCAGGCGGCGGGGAGTGAGGCGGCGCTGCGCGTGCTCGAGGTCGACCCCGACTCGCGGCTGCCCGAGCGGCGAGCGGTCCTGGCGCCGTTCGAGGAACGGCGGTGAGTGTTCGCCGTCTGGGTACGCCCCGTCCGGCGCGCGTCCGGGCCGGGACCGGCGGGTGCCCGGAGGCCGTGGCGGACGAGCCGGTGGACGCCGTGGCCGAGGAATGGGTGGTCGAGGACCGCTGGTGGACGGGCCGCCCGCTCCGCCGCCACTATTTCGAGCTGGTCCTGGCCGGCGGTCGCAACGTGGTGGTCTTCCGCGATCTCGGCCGTGGTTCGTGGTTCGAGCAGCGCTCCTGAGCCATGCCCTACGTAGAGCTGCACTGCCACACGGCCTTCTCGTTCCTCGACGGCGCCTCGCACCCGGTCGAGCTCGCGGCC
>VAWV01000173.1 GCA_005883295.1 Actinomycetota bacterium | reverse complement strand
ACGACATCCCGCTCAGGAAGACCAAGAAGGGCTACCGGTTCGGCATCAAGGCCCACGGGAGCATCACCTTCGCCGACGGCAGCCCGGACGAGAACGGCGCCGTCAACATCAGCGGGAGGTTCGGTCGCCGCGCGAAGACCGTCGCCGGTCACTTCCGCGTCAAGTCGCCCAGCTGCGGCGACAGCGGCAGCGTGAAGTGGCACGCGTCCGTCAGGTTTGCCTTTACCGTCCATTTAGGATTCGTTAAGTTCCCTTTAGGAGGCAATCATGCGTACCCCACGCCGCCGACTCGCCAAGCTTGCCCCTGCGCTCGCGCTGATAGCCCTCGCGCTACCAGCCTCCGCCTCCGCCCAGGCCTCCCGCACGTGGGTCTCAGGCGTCGGCGACGACGCGAACCCGTGCAGCCGCACCGCCCCGTGCAAGACATTCCCGGGTGCGATCTCGAAGACCGCCGCGGGCGGCGAGATCAACTGCCTCGATCCAGGCGGCTTCGGCGGCGTGACGATCACGAAGGCGATCACGATCAAGTGCCAGTACACCGAGGGCGGCGTGCTCGTGTCCGGTACGAACGCCATCGTCGTCAATGCCGCGGCGACCGACAAGGTCGTGCTCAGGGGGTTGGACATCAACGGCCTCGGCACCGGCTTGAACGGGGTTCGGATCCTGCAGGCCAAGAGCGTGAAGGTCCTTGACTCGGAGATCTACGGGTTCGTCCGGGACGGGATCGACTTCGAGCCGAGTAACTCGTTCGCGAACCTGGTCGTGGATAACACGCACATTCACGACAACACCGGCAACGGCCTGCTCATCGCGCCGCCGAGCGCCGGTAGCTTCGCCAGGGGGCACATACGTCACAGCCTCGTGGAGAACAACGGCTGTGGGGCCACCGTCACCGAGAACCTGCCCGATCCTGCTTTCGCGTTCACGACTCGCTGCGGGACACAGGCGGCGGGCACTGGCGGTTCGAACCCGAAGCTGACCGCGCTCCACAGCGCATTCATCCAGGCAGACGGAACGGGAGGCCATGGCCTGTTCACGAACGGAACGGACGCCATCATCGTTGTCGGGGACAGTGAGATCACGAACAACACCGTGGGCGTCGAGGGCATCGACGGAGGCACGAACGGCGGCGTCTACACGTTCAAGAACAACTACGTCGACAGCAACGGGACAAACGGGACCTTCAAGGGAACCGTGACCCCCGTGCGCCATTACCGGCGGTCGCACAAGCGCCGCCACTGATCCGGCCTGATCTTGATGTTGGGCGGCGCCGGCATGGCGCCGCTCGACATCGCACGCCGTCGAGCGCCTGAGCCTTAGGCGCGCGACGTCAGCTCGTAGTGCAGCGTGCGATAGCCCCGCAGGCGGTGGAACGTCGGCACGAGGATGCCCTGGAGGATCCGGTTCTTGCGGGCCAGGAGCCGGGCTGCGTGCCGCGCCTCGCCGCCGTCCAGGAGGCGCGCCTGAGCGCGAACGGCCTCGCCCGTAGGCTTGCCGAGGGCCGTGGAAGGCGCCACCTCCACGTCGGGGTTGTTGCGCAGCCGCTTGGCCTTCCACGATCGATCGTAGGTGCGAACGAAGGCGTGGTCGCCCTCGACCGCGATGCTGACGGCGGTGCCGACAGGCGTCCCGTCGCGGCGGTACGTGGTCAGCAGCACGGTGGGCTGGCGCACGAAGCGCTCGAACTCGCTCCCGGGTGTGATCTCAGACATCGAGGCCGCCTCCGGTCGGTGATGTAACCAGGCCCACTGTTCTAGCGTGTGCGCGCCCTGGGAAGCTCGCTCAAGAGGAGGACGTGGAAGACACAGGTCTCAGTCGGACCGGCGGTCGTGAGCTGTTCGTCGTCGGCGCGGGATTCTCCGCGGTGGAGCTCGCTGGCTGGGCCGGGGAATCGGGTTGGAACGTGGCGGGACTCGTGGAGCTGCTCGATCCGGCCCGAATCGGTACGAGCGTTGGTGGCTACGAGGTGGTCGATGCTGCGACGCTGCCGGAGGGCGCCTACGCGGTATCCGCCGATGGCCGCTACCACGACCGGCGCGAGGCGTGGACGCTCGCCGAGCGCCGGCGCTGCCGCGGGGCGACACTCGTGCATCCCGGCGCGCACGTCGCGGCCTCGGCGACCATCGCGCCGGGCGCGATCGTGGGTCCCCTCGCGGTGATCGGCGCCTGGGCTGAGATCGGTGAGCACGTGCTCGTATCGCGCGGCGTGCTGATCGGGCACAACGTCACGATCCAGCCGTTCGCACGAGTGCGCCCGGGCGCGAACCTGGCCGGTCACGTGGAGGTGGGAGCCGACGCCACGATCGCGATGGGGGCGGTCGTGACGGACCACGTCAGCATCGGCGAGCGCGCGCTCGTGGCCGCCGGCGCCGTCGTCGTCCGCGACGTGCCGGCAACCACGCGGGTCCAGGGCGTGCCGGCCCGCCCGTTCGAGGCGTGAGCCTGGATCCCCACACTTCCGCCGACGGCGTCCCCGAGGTATCCGTCCTGATACGCGCCCACAGCCGCCCGCAGGGCCTGGCCGCGGCCATCGGGAGCGCGCTGGGCCAGACCTACGGAGACCTCGAGGTGGTCGTCTCGGACGACTCGGGTGAGCTCGGGCCGGTGGCCGCAGGCTTCGACGATCGACGAGTGCTGTACCACCGCAACCTCGCCCCCGCCGGGCCGGCGGCCAACCTCAGGCATGCTGCGGGTCGCGCCCGCGGCAGGCTGCTTGCGATGCTGAGCGACGATGACCGCTGGCTGCCCACCTTCCTGGAGACGACGGTTGGTCACCTCCAGCGCGACCCCGCCCTCGGCGTGGTGTTCACCGACGACCTCCTCGAGCTGTCGGGACGCCGGATCCCCCACCGGCTTCCGTACGCCCCAGGGCGTCACGACCGGTTCCTGCCCCAGATCCTCGATCACTCCATTCCGGCCTCGGCCAGCGTGATGAGGCGAGCGGTCTGGGAGGAAGGGGAGCGCTCCACCCCATTGCGCGACGAGATGGTCGGCGACCTCACCACGTGGCTGCGGGCGGCAAGCGCGGGGCGGTCCTTCTACTACGTCCCCGAGCCGCTTGCGATAACGCGAGTCCACCGCGGCCAGATCTCCTGGAGCGAGGAGACGCTTCCCGCGAGAATCGTCGATCGCCGCCGCTCGGTCCGACATCGCTCGGGCCCGTGGCAAGGCGCCGAGGCGACCCGGGATAAGAGCGCTCCTGGCGTTTGCCGGCCTGCGCGGGACCGCCATGCGCTGGGGCGCCGCTCATCCTCGGATGATGGGGCCCGCGCTGTCGCTCTGGCGGCGCATCCGGCCGCCCGTTCTGCCCTGAGCCGGCCGGCGTTCCGTCGCCTCATGATGCGAACATCTGTTCGTGCCAGACGAAGCTGGGATCCTCCACGCCGATCTCGACGCCTTCTACGCGTCGGTCGAGCAGCGGGACGATCCGCGGCTTCGGGGACGCCCCGTGATCGTCGGCGCCGGGGTCGTGCTCGCCGCGAGCTACGAGGCCAAGGCGTACGGCGTGCGGACCGCCATGGGCGGCGCGCGCGCCCGCCGGCTGTGCCCGCAGGCCGTCGTGGTCAGTCCACGGATGTCCGCCTACTCCGAGGCGAGCAAGGCGGTCTTCGAGGTGTTCAGGGAGTCCGCCCCGCGCGTGGAGGGGCTATCGATCGACGAGGCGTTCCTAGACGCCCGCGGGATGCAGCGCATAGTCGGCGCGCCGAGCGAGATCGCCGCGCTACTGCGCCGGGAGGTCCGCGAGCAGGTCGGCCTGCCGATCACCGTCGGCGTCGCGAGGACGAAGTTCCTCGCAAAGGTCGCGAGTGGCGTGGCCAAGCCCGACGGCCTGCTGGTCGTGCCGCCGGACCGCGAGCTCGCCTTCCTCCATCCGCTTCCGGTCGAGCGGCTGTGGGGCGTCGGGCAGGTGACCGGGAGGAAGCTCCGGAACGTGGGAATCGCCACCGTGGGCGAGGTGGCCCAGCTTCCGGAGGCGACCTTGGTGTCGATGCTCGGCCGGGCAGCGGGCCGGCACCTCCACGCCCTGGCGCACAATCGCGATCCGCGGCCCGTGCAGGTGCGCCGCCGGCGGCGATCGATGGGGGCCCAGCGTGCGCTCGGTCGCCGCCCGCGGTCGCGCGAGGAGCTCGACTCGACCGTCATCGCGCTCGTCGACCGGCTCGGCCGCAGGCTCCGCGCAGCGCGGCGAGTCTGCCGAACGGTGGTCCTGCGGCTGCGGTTCGCGGACTTCTCACGGGCCACGCGATCGCACACGCTCTCGGAGGCGACCGCGCACACCCAGACGATCCTCGCCACGGCGAGGGGCCTCCTGGCCACCGCGATGCCGTTGATCGAGCGCGACGGCATCACGCTCATCGGCGTCGCTCTAGCCAACCTCGCCGACGAGGGCGCCGTCCAGCTCGCGCTGCCTTTCGAGCGCGATCGGATGAGCGCCCTGGACGCCACCCTCGACGACGTGCGCGAGCGGTTCGGAGCGGGCGCGATCACCCGGGCCGTGTTGCTCGGGCGCGACCAGGGCCTGTCGGTGCCGCTGCTCCCCGACTGACCGTCCTCGCCACACCGCGCCATACTGGCCGCGCTCGCGGAGAACGACAGCGGATAAGGGAGGACCATGCCGCTCTACCTATCGCGGTTCAGCTACACGCCGGAGACCTGGGCACGGCTGATCGGCAACCCCGAGGACCGCCGAAAGGCCGCTGAGTCGTACATCGAGTCGGTCGGCGGGAAGCTCCACGGGTTCTGGTACGCGTTCGGCGAACACGACGGCTACACCCTGTGGGAGGCGCCCGACAACGTGTCCATGGCCGCGGTCGCGCTGGCGATCGGCAGCGGCGGCGCGCTCAGCTCGCTTCAGACGACAGTGCTCCTGACCGTCGACGAGACGATCGAGGCCCTGCGCAAGGCGGATCAGGTGGCGTACCGACCGCCAGGCACCTAGCGGCTGGCGCGCCGGCGTAGAGTCGCCGCGGTGAGGCTCGCGGACAGCGCCCACACGTCCCGGCCCTGGCGGATCCACGAGCTAACCCTGGACTTCCGGCTCGAGGACGTGTGGGCGCTGCCCACGCCGGGCGGCCCAGACGACTTCCCCCGGCTCGTGCAGCTGACGGCCGAGCTCGACCCGTCGCAAAGTTCTTCAAGCGCGGTCCGAGCGCTGTTCGCGATCCGGTGGAAGGTCGGCGAGCTGCTCGGTTGGGACGGCGCCGATACCGGCCTCGGCTCCACGGTGCCGACGCTCCGCGACCGTCTTCCTGCAGATCTGCGCGGCGCTCCCTCGGGCCCGGAATTCGACGCGCTCCCCTTCACCCCGCTGTACCTGCTCGACCGCGAGTGGGCGGCGGAGATCGCCAACCGGACCATGCACGGGGTCATGCACCTCGGCTGGGTCCCGGACGAGGCGGGCGGCTACCGCGGCCAGATGGCGGTCCTGGTCAAGCCGAACGGATTGCTCGGGAGGGGCTACATGGCCGCGATCAAGCCCTTCCGCCACCAGGTCGTGTACCCGCCGGCGATACGAGAGCTCGGGCGTGCGTGGCTGCGGACTAGCCGAACCTAGCCCAGTGGGCTGGGTTGCGCAAGCGTGCGCCTAGGCCCGATGCACAAACAGATGGCGAAGACGGGCGGCGGCCAGCATGGCGCCGGACGCCGCCCGCTTCATTCAGGAGTGGCTTACGCGCACTTCTTCAGGCCGCCCGTCGAGGTGTCCTTGTTCTGCCCCGACGGGCACTTGCCCGTTGAGTTCGTTTGCGGGTTGCCCTTGCCAGGGCCGATAGTGATCGCCGCGGCCGCGGGTCCGGCCGTCATGGCCAGCGCAGACGTGGACAAGACCACCGCGAGCATCTTGCGTCGCATGGGTACCTCCTTGCGGGTGGCTCCCCTCGAGCCACGTTCCGTTTGTGGTCGATCCTGTTCTACCTGACCAAGACCGGTCCCCGCAGGCCCACGGCCGCTCGGACGACCGATTGCACGAGCTCTGGCCCGAAGCCGCTGGGCCCCGATGCCGCCGGGTGGTTGACCCCACGCGTAGTGGGCGGCCGCCTGGACGTACACGGCTGCCTCCTCAAGCGTCGCGCGATCGAGCTGCGCCACGGCCAGGCCGCGCAGGCGCGCGTGGATCCGATCGTGCTGTGCGAGGCGAGTCTCGGCGTGCGCTCGTGACGTTAAGGCCCCAGGCGGAGGCATGCTATCTGTGCCGGATGGTGGTCAGGCGCGGGGCCCTAAGGATGCACGTCGAACTCTTCAACGAGGCGAACTCGGAGCGATGGGACCGGTTCGTGCAGGACGCGCCGATGACGACGCTGCTGCACACGCGTCGCTTCCTCTCGTACCACGGCGACCGCTTCCAGGACGTGTCGGTGCTCCTGACCGACGACCGCGGCGAGCTGCGTGCGGTGCTGCCCGCGGCCCTCGACGGCGCGGACCCGGCGCGGGTTGTCAGCCACCCGGGGGTCACCTATGGCGGCCTCGTCCACGACGGGCGGCTGACCGGGGACCGTGCCCGCGACGCGCTGCTCGACGTCGCCCGCCACTACGCCCGTTCCGGCAAGCGGATTCTCCGTTACAAGCCGGTCCCGTACATCTACCACCGCTGGCCGAGCGCCGACGACATCTGGGCGCTCACCGAGCTCGGGGCCGTCAGGGTCGGCTGCGACCTGTCGTGCGCGATCGACCTGGCGGCGCGGCGGAAGCCAAGCACCAGGCGAGCGCGGTCACTCGCGAAGGCGCAGCGCGCCGGGGTCGAGGTGTCGGAGTCCCGGGGCCTGGCGGACTTCTGGCCGGTGCTGGAATCCACGCTCGAGCGGCGCCATTCGGTCCGCCCGGTGCACAGCCTCGAGGAGATCGACCTCCTCCGCGCCCGCTCCCCTAACGAGATCCGTTTGGTCGTCGCGTCACTCGCCGCACGGGTGGTCGCCGGCAGCGTCCTCTTCATGACCCCGACGGTCGCGCACACCCAGTACATGGCGGCGAGCGACGACGGCATGCGCGTCGGGGCGCTCGACGCCGTCCTGGAGCAGGCCATTGAGCTCGCCGCCGAGGCGGGTGCCCGCTACTTCGACTTCGGGATCAGCCCGGGCGAGGACCGACGCGGCCTGAACTCCGGGCTCTACCGCTTCAAGGCGGAGTTCGGCGGAGGCGGAGTCGTGCACGAGCACTACGAGTTGGCATTGGACGGCTACCAGCTTTCGAGCTCGGCGTAACCGAATCCCGTGGTTCCGCGGCCCCGGCCGACGTAGAAGAGATAGATGCGCTCACCGTGCTCGACGGCGCTCGCGTAGGCGACCGCGCCCCCCTCCCAGCCGTCGTCGGAGGGGTCGATCCCTACCTCGTCGTCACGCCGCTCCCATGCGACGCCGTCCCACGAGACGGCCATGCCGATCCGGTAGTCGTCGTCGCTCCGCGTCCTGATCGAGTACAGCATGCGAAGCGGTTCCGCACCGGGCAGGAGCCAGGGCCGGCCGATGACGTGCTCATCGTCACTTGCAAAGTCGATGCAGACCCGGCCCTCGCCGCCCCACGACTTCCCGTCCGGCGAGTCGAGGGTGCGCAGGTTGTAGACCGGAAGGCGCTTGCCGTCATAGTCGGTCCAGCGATCCCCGCCCGAGTAGTAGATGTGGAACCCGTCGTCGTCGCGGCTCACGTACGCCGCGGTCCTGTTGACGGGCTCGGTGTCACTGCGCTCGAGGACGGGCGTCCGGCGGTCACGAACGAACGTCTCGCCGCCGTCGCTCGAAATCGCGAGTCCGACGAACTGGAAGTAGGGGACCTTCGTGCCGAGCTGGAACCCGACGTAGTAGAGGTAGAGTTGATCGCCTACCGGGAGGACCCGCGTCGGGACGACTCCATTGTCGTCGAAGCAGCCCGGCTCACCTATGTCGAGTACCGGCCGCCGGGACACGCGTACGATCCGGCCGGGGTCGTCGGCGCGTACGTCGACGTATCCGATCCGGGCGACGGTGCTTTTGTCGCAGAGGCCGACGTAGATCCGTAGGGTCTGATCGTCGAGCCGTAGTGGCGTGGGTGGGAAGGCGTAGCGGTGCGCCCAGGGGAGACTTCCGTCGGGCGCGTAGACGTGCCCGCGCTTGCGCCACCTCACAAGCGCATCCCGGCGAGGCAGGCCGCTACGCTCGCGGACTTCAGCGAATGACGGACAGCTCCGACCTGATCACGGAACGCGAAGCGGCTCCCACGCAGCCGCTCTGCGTCGAGGGGGGGTTCGACGGGGAGAGGATCGTGACGAGCCCTGAGCCGGAGGACCTCGGCGCAGAGGTGATGAACGGCCGGATCGTGGTGGTGAAGGGCGTGTTCCGCACCCAGGCCGACGAGCTGCTGGCGCTCCGCCGGGCAGTCGTCGAGTGGGGCCGCACGACGCCTCCCTTGCCCGCTCCGGACCCGACCGCCAACTGCCATTGCCTCCAGGCCGGTGTCTCGGTTCGACAACATACGCCACACGTCTACCACGCGTACGACTTCAACCGGATCTCCCGGCTTCCAGAGGGACTGCGTTCGCGCCTGCGCCGCTTCTACGAGCCGCTGAACGTCTTGCAGAACGCACTGACGGGGAACTCGGCGCGGTTCGAGGCCTTCGAGGACGCCGCGACGCTGCACCCGCAGCTTCTCCACTACCCGCTCGGTGGGGGCCTCTTCGGCAGGCACGTCCATCCGCTGGAGCCGCAGCGGATCGGGATGATCGTCGCCCTCTCACGGCGCGGGGTGGACTTCGATCGTGGCGGGATCTGCTTCGAGATCGAGGCAAGGGTGGTCGACGTCGCGCCCCATCACGAGCTGGGTGACATCGCGCTGTTCCGCTTCGATATCCCCCACTGGGTGAATCCGTCTCCGCTCGACGACAACTTCGACTGGGACTCCGAAGCGGGCCGCTGGAGCATGGTCCTCCCCTATCACTGACCGCCCCCGATGACCGAGAAGCCGTACACCAAGGTCACGATCGGCTCGGCGGACGAGCTCGCCGCGCGTGAGGACATCCTGAAGTTGTTCCGGAACTCGCCGATCCCGGACGAAGACATCCTGGTCAACCTGGGCGCTTACATCAGGAGCCCGGTCCTGGCCAAGATCCTGTACCTCAACGAGCTGTACCAGCTCATCCAGCCGGTACCGGGGATCATCGTCGAGTTCGGAGTCTGGTGGGGCGCGAACCTGACGCTTCTGGAGTCGTTCCGCAGCGTGTACGAGCCGTACAACCGGACCCGCAAGGTCGTCGGGTTCGACACGTTCGAGGGCTACCCCTCGCCCGGCGAGAAGGACGGCGACTCGCCCTACGCGGCTGTCGGCGGCTACGCGGTGAGCGAGGGCTATGAGGCGTATCTGGAGGAGCTCCTCGCGGCCCACGAGGCGGAGAACGTCCTGCCTCACATCAAGAAGCACGAGTTGGTCAAGGGCGACGTCGTCGAGACCATTGACCGCTACCTGGCGAGCCACCCCGAGACGATCATCGCCCTCGCTTACTTCGACCTCGCCCTGTATGAGCCAACGCGCAAGTGCCTCGAGGCGATCCGGCCGTGTCTCGTGCGCGGAAGCGTTCTGGCGCTGGACGAGCTCAATTCGGCCGATTTTCCCGGAGAGACCTTGGCCGTCAAAGAGGTCTTGGGACTCGACCGCTACAGGATTGTCCGATCGCAGTTCCTCCCCGATCGATCGATCATCGTCATCGAGTAGCGACCTCCAGGAAGTCGTCGTAGCTGCGGATGTACTCCGCCTCGTCGTAGGGAAGGGACGCCAGCACCAGGCAGATGGTCCCGGAGGCGAAGTCGACGAGCTCGCGCCAGATCAGCTTAGGGAGGAACAGCCCGACGGCGGGCTGGTTCAACTCGACCGTGCGGCGCTCACGGCCGTCGTCCAGCACGACACGGAACGCGCCCATGACCGCGACGTATACCTGCTCGAGCTCCCAGTGCGCGTGGCCCCCTCGGTGAGCGCCCGACGCGATGTCGTATAGAAAGTAGATGCGGCGGATCTCGAACGGCACCTGGTCCCCTCCCGCTACAGGCGTGATCGAGCCGGTGGGACTGTTGATGCGCGGCAGCTCGATCGTCCTGACCGCGTCCATGGCCGACATCATCGTGCCCTCTGCATAGCGCGGAACTCATCGGGATCGCGCACGTAGTCCGACTCGGAATACGGCTCGGAGGCAAGGATCAGGCAAACCGCGTTCGTCGAGAAGCTCTCGAGCTCGCGCCAGATCATGTTCGGCACGTAAAGGCCGACGTAGCCTCGGTTGAGGAGGTGGGCCTTGCGGCGGGTACTGTCGTCCAGCTGGACCTCGAGGCTGCCGGACAGGGCGATCAGCACCTCGTGGCCGACGGCGGCCTCGGCGCAGCGCTGATCCGGCGGGCCGAGCCGCCGACCAAGAGGGAGCTGGCGGGCGTCAACGGCGTGCAGTTGCTCATGGCGTTCCCGCTGTGGCCAGCGCTCCTGAGCGGCCATGAACGCGACCGTGCCGTTCGAGCAGGGTCGGCGCGGGGCGGGAACCGGTAAATACGCGCACGGGACCGTCCGCCACCCGCGAAGCATATGGTCGCTCGCCGCGGATCGCTGGTTCAAAACCACGTCGTGCTTGCCTGCCTCAGCGGAGAGGGAGGGATTCGAACCCTCGAGGCAGGTTGACCCCGCCCACGCGATTTCCAGTCGCGCTCCTTAAGCCACTCGGACACCTCTCCGTAGCGGACGTACAGGCTAGAGCCCGAGCCCGCGCACGCCGCGCTCGCCCCAGCCGAGGTGGTGCGCCAGCTCGTGGCGGAGGACGCGCTCGACCTGCGCGCTCAGCACGTCGGGGTCGAAGCCGAAGTCCCGCTCCAGCGTGTCCTGGTAGATGACGATGCGGTGCTCGCGGTCGCCGTGTATCAGCGAGCCGCCGTAGTAGTGGCCGTAGGCCCGGAATTCCTCGCCGTGGCGGGAGACGACCACGGGCGTAGTCTCGAGCAGCTTCCGGAACTCGGGCGGCAGACGGTCGATCGCATCGGCCACCAGGAGGTCGAACTCGGTGGGCTCCCGATCGGGCGCCGGCAGCCGCGCGAGCCGCTCGCTGCGCTCCACTAGCCGGTCGACCTCGGACTCGGGCATCGCGTCGCGGCCGATCAGCGCCACCGTGAGCCAGGCGCCGAGGAGGATCAGCGCGATCGACACCACCAGGATCGCGGCCAGCCCGCCGGCACCGGACAGCGAGGGCGGGTTGAGGAGCAACAGGAGCACCCCGACCGCGATCGCCGATATGGCGGCAGCGCGCAGGACCGGCTTCAGGGTCTCGAGCACGATCATCAGGCTACGCTGCGGCTCGGTTCAGACGAGATGGGAGACTTCACGCGATGCGCAAGCTGATCCTTCTGGCCCTGGCCGGTGCACTGGTCGCCTACCTGATCCGTAACCGCAGCGAGCCTCAACCCGCCTGGAGCGCGACCGAGGCCGCCACGAGCGGCTACGCGCCCGGGCCGGAGAGCGCGGCCGAGGCCCCGCCCACCGAGGAGGTGGCCCCGGAGCCCGAGGACGAGCAGGCGGAGAGCCTCGCGGCGGGCGAGGCCGACACGCTCGAGACGGACGCGGTGAAGCCCGACGCCGAGTCCGAGGAGGAGGAGGGCGGCTAGGTGGGGATCACGCTCGCGGTCCTGGCGATCCTTATCGTCGGTGCCGTGGTGGGCAGCGCGCTCAACTTCATGAGCGTCTTCCTCGGCATCCCGATCGTCTTCCTGTTCATCGGTGGGGTGATCGGCAAGGAGATCATGGAGCGGCAGCAGCGCATCCTGCGGCTCAAGCGATTTCGCCGCGATGCCCGCGCGCGGAAGATCGACTTCGAGGCCGCCGACAAGCGCACGCTGTCCAAGACCAGCCAGCGCATGGTGTGAGGCGCCGGCGGCGCTGACGCGGTGTGAAGCCGGTACACGTCGGCTGCTCGGGCTGGAACTACAAGGACTGGCGCGGCCTCGTCTATCCGAAGGGCGTGCCGGCGAACCGCTGGCTCGAGCACTACGCCACGCTCTTCGACACCGTGGAGGTGAACTCCACCTTCTACCGGCTGGCCCGCCCCGACGCCGTGGCCCGCTGGATCGAGCAGACCCCTGAGGACTTCATCTTCACCCTCAAGGCCAGCCGCTACCTCACCCACGTCAAGCGGCTGACCGACCTCGGGCAGGGCGTCGAACGCTTCTACGAGAGCGTCGAGCCGCTCGTGGGCTCACCGAAGCTCGGTCCGATCCTCTGGCAGCTCCCCGAGAACTTCCATCGCGACGACGACCGGCTGGCGAACGCGCTCGAGGGATTGCGCCCCGGCCGCCATTGCTTCGAGTTCCGCCACGAGAGCTGGTTCACGCCCGAGGTTTACGCGCTGCTGCGCGAGCACGGCGTGGCACTCGTGATCGGCGACAGCCCGAAACGACCGTTCCAGGCGCACGAGACGACCGCTTACTGGACGAGGACTGGGCGAAGCGCATCGCTCGCTGGCGAAGGCGC
The DNA here is from genome assembly GCA_005883295.1 of Actinomycetota bacterium. Lineage (GTDB taxonomy): Bacteria > Actinomycetota > Thermoleophilia > Solirubrobacterales > Thermoleophilaceae > AC-37. Next base: position 2,219 of record VAWV01000173.1, on the reverse strand, counting down.
GTGGAGGTCTTCGCCTACTTCAACAACGACTGGGAGGGGTTCGCCGTGCGGAACGGCCTGTGGCTGCGCCGGCGCCTCGGCGTCTGACGGTCAGCCCGCGCTCTTCGGGTTCCCGCTGGCCTGACCCTCTCCCTCCTGGCCCTCCTGGCCCGGAGTGCCGGCCTGTTCTTCGGCGTCCTCGCGCGAGCCGCCCTGCCCCTCGTCCGTGTCCTCCGGGACCTGGGGGTCCGGCCCCTCCTCCGGCAGCTGGTCCGATTCCTCGCGCTCGGTCACAACGCCCGAGACTACTATCGGGGGTCGATGCGGGTACCCCTTGTCGCGGGAATCGTTGCCGCCGTAGCCGCGGCAGTGTTGGTGGCCAGCGCGCCCGGCCATCCGGTCAGTGGCGCGCCCCACTGCCGCCTCTTCCCCAAGTCGAATCCCTGGAACCAGCGCGTCGACCACCTGCCGGTCGCCAAGCGTTCCGCGGCGATCGTGCGCTCCATCGGCCTGAGCACCGGCCTCCACCCCGACTTCGGCTCGGGCAAGTACAACGGCGGGCCCATCGGCATCCCCTACACCACGGTCCCCGGCGACCAGAAGAAGGTCGGAGTCAAGTTCGGCTATGCCGGGGAGTCGGACAAGGGGCCGTACCCGATCCCGGGGAATGTCCCGATCGAGGGCGGCCGGACGTCCAGCGGCGACCGCCACGCGCTCATCGTGGACCGAGGCGACTGCAAGCTCTACGAGCTGTACGCCCTCTACCCGCCGAGCGGCGGCCGCGGCTGGCGGGCAGGCTCGGGCGCGATCTGGAGCCTGGGGTCGAACCACGTCCGCCCCGCGGGGTGGACCTCCGCGGACGCAGCCGGCCTCCCGATCCTTCCCGGGCTGGCTCGCTACGAGGACCTGGGGCAGGGCGGGATCGACCACGCGCTCCGCTTCACCGTGTCCCGCACGCGGCGCGCCTACATCTACCCGGCGCGGCACTTCGCCTCGGACCTCACCAGCAAGGACCTTCCCGCGATGGGCCAGCGGCTTCGGCTGAAGGCGGGCTACGACATCTCGCACTTCCCCGGGCAGGCCCGTGCGGTGCTCAGGGCGCTGAAGCGCTACGGGATGATCGTGGCCGACAACGGATCGGACTGGTACATCAGCGGCGCGCCGAGCAAGCGCTGGAACAACGACGACCTGCACACGCTCGGCCAGGTGAGGGGAAGCGCGTTCGAGGTCGTGGACACGAGTCCGCTCGGCCGGCCGCCGGGCGGTTGAGGCGAGCAGCCGGCTAGCGCGGCCGGCGCGGAGCGCCGGGGTTGGTGAGGTCACCGCCGCGCGAGCGCCGCACCAGGTACACGATCCCGGTCGCGAACAGCACCGACAGGAGAACACCACCGCCGTTGCGGTGGAACAGGATCGCCCACACCACGCCGGCGAGGAACGACCCCGCGATCCCGACCACCGCCGTCTGCAGCAGCGTCATCGGGTCGGGCCCGGGCAGCGCCAACCGGGCCAGCGCGCCCACGAAGAGGCCGCTCAGGAACAGCACGATGATGTAGACGATCAAGCTCACGCTGCTGCTTAGCCTAGTCGCTCCCGAACGGCCGATTGAGTCCGCTGCCGGTGCTGCCGATTACAGTTGAGGAATGCGAAGGATCGCCCGCACCGCCGCACTGCCCGTCCTCGTGCTCGCCCTCGCCGCACCGGCGCTGGCGGACGTGACCTACTCGACGGGCGACTACAAGGGCACCACCTCCCAGAAGAACGGCCACCACAAGTTCCGGAAGATCACCTTCCACGCGGACTCGGTCGCGGGCGAGATCACAAAGATGAAGTTCGTCGAGAGCGGCACGTGCAGCGACGGCGGCGCCAGCAGCGGGAGCCAGAAGAACCTGCATACGACCGTCGACGCGAACGGCAAGTTCGTGATCGACGCGGTGAGCAAGTCCGGGGCGACGAAGCTCCACCTGACCGGCGCGATCTCCGGCAGCAAGGCTCACGGCCAGTTCGTGCTCAAGTCGCGCTTCAACAGCCACACCAACAAGGCCGACAAGAACGGCTCGATCAAGTGCTCGACCGGCAAGGTCACCTGGTCGGCCACGTTCGCCGGATAGCGCGCTTCGGACCCACCGCCGGGTAGGGTCCGGACATCGGAGGGAGCGCCACACGAAGGTGCCGCGCCGCGGTGCTGGCGGCGGCGTTCGCCGCGACAGCGGCACTCGGAGCGGCCACGTCAGCAACGGCTT
>VAWV01000274.1 GCA_005883295.1 Actinomycetota bacterium | reverse complement strand
GCGGGTCCTTGATGAGCGCCCGCGCGATCGCGACGCGCTGCCGCTGGCCGCCGGACAGCGTGAGGCCTCGTTCGCCCACCAGCGTTGCGTAGCCCTCGGGGAGCCCGTCGATGAAGTCGTGGATCCCGGCCCGGGTGGCGGCCGCGATCACCTCCTCGTCGCTGGCGTCGGGGCGGGCGTAGGCGATGTTCTCCCGGATGGTGTCGGAGAAGAGGAACGGGTCGTCGGAGACCAGCCCCACCTCCTCGCGAAGCGACGTCACGTCCACCTCGCGCAGATCGGCTCCGTCGATCGAGACGCTGCCCTCCGTCGGGTCGTACAAGCGCGGCAGCAGCGCGACCAGCGTCGTCTTGCCCGAGCCGGTCGCGCCGACGATCGCCACCGTGCGGCCCGCTTGCACGTCGAGGTCGATCTCGCGCAGGACCGGCTCACCCGTCTCATACGCGAATGACACCCCGTGCAGCTCCACCCGGCCATCGCCCGCCGGGAGCGGCGGCGCTCCTGGCGGCGAAGTCATGCGCGGCCTGCGGTCGAGGATCTCGAACACACGGGCGCCCGAGGCGACGGCGCGCTGCGACATCCCGAGCGCGACCCCGAGCATCCGGACGGGCGATCCGAGCATCGTCACGTACCCGTAGAACGCGACGAACTCGCCCACTGTGATCGTCCCATGTACCGCTTGGCGGCCCCCCACCAGTAGGACGCCGGCCAGGCCGAGCTGGGGCAGGAACGCGATGAACGGGTTGTAGAAGGCGCGCAGCCGCGTCGAGACCATCGACTGGTCGAAGACGCGTCGCGCGGTGCGCGAGAAGCGCGCGAGCTGCCGCTCCTCACGCGCGAAGGCCTTCACCAGCCGCACGCCGGAGATGCTCTCCTCGGCCTCCGCGGTGAGCTCCGCGATCCGCTGCTGCACCTCCTGGCTCGCCGGGCGGTTGCGGATGCCGTAGCGGTACGCGGCCCACAGCACGACCGGGGTGGGGAAGAGCGCGATCGCCGCGAGCCCCGGGTTCACGGCGATCATGACCGCCGCCGCCACCAGGATCGTGATCGCCGACTGGGCGATGAAGATGAGCCCGTAGCCGAGGAAGAAGCGCACCGACTGGAGGTCGACCGTGGCCCGCGACATCAGCTGGCCGGTCTGCTGCTCGTCGAAGAATGCGACCTCGAGCGACTGGAGGTGCGCGTACATCCGGTTGCGCAGGTCGTATTCCACGCCCAGCGAGACCCGGCCCGCGATCAGGCGCCGCGAGACGCTGAACGCCAGTCGAAGCAGGCCGGCCGCCGCGATCGCGCCGACCAGCGGCCACAGGTCCGTGCGCCCGTGGCGAATCCGATCGATGGTCCGCCCGACCAGGAAGGGGATGATCACCCCGGCGCCCATCGCGATCGCCGCCAGCGCGAACGACACCGCGACCCCAAGCCGAGCAGACGGACGAAGACCTTCACGTGAGGCTACTTTACTTTATGAAGCATTGAGGTCGCGGACGCTCGGGGTAGAGTCGCGCGCCACGTGCGCAGTGCGAGGACAGTCAAGCGCCGGCATCGTTTCCATGCGGCCCTCGCCGTCCTGGCGGTGGCCGGCGTCGTGGCCGGCTGCGGCGGCTCGGACGAGAACGCGAAGTTCGGCAAGGCCTTCGGGCCTGTCAGCGTCGAGCTCCGCACGGTCATGACCTCGGTCGGACAGGCCGTGGCCGCGCGACCGACCGATACGCAGATGGCGAGCGAGTTCGCCGGATTCGCGACGCGGCTCGCGACCGTCAAGGCGCACATCGACGCGCTCAAGCCGCCGTCCTCGCTCCGGACGCTCGTCCGGAGCCTCTCGGCAGCGGTGGGCCGGCTGAGCGCCGACATGCGGTTCATCGCGGCCGCCGCCCGGTCCCACCAGCCGGCCGCGGCCCGCGCCGCCACGGTCGCGCTCGTGCGCGACTCGCAGGCGGCTTCGGGGGCCGGCAGGGCGATTGCGCGAAAGACCGGGACGAAGGTCACGCCATAGCCGCATGACGCGACGTCATCAGGCGGCGCTGGCCGGGACCGCGGTGGTCACGGCGGTCGCGGGGATCCTGAGGTACGCCACCTCCGCCGGAGTCGTGCCCTTCGCGGCGGCCGCGGTCGCCCTCGCCGGCCTCGCGTACCTGGTCGCGTTCGGCACCGAGCAGGTCGGTGCCCGCTACGGGCCCGCGGTAACCGGCTTTATGCAGTCCACGCTGGGGAACCTGCCCGAGTTCTTCATCGTGATCTTCGCGCTCTCGGCGGGGGAGACCGTGGTCGCCCAGACGTCGATCATCGGGTCGTTGTTCGCCAACGCGCTGCTGGTCCTCGGGTTGGTGATCGTCGTCGGGGCGCGCAGCGCGGATGACGGCCTCATGAGCTTCAAGGTCCGGCTGCCGATGGACACGGCCACGCTGCTCCTGGTCGCGGTGTTCATCATCGTGATCACCGGCCTGTCCGCGGGCTCCTCGGATAAGGCCAGCGCGCACATCGAGACGATCGACGCGATCGGCGCCGGCTGCGTGCTGTTCGTGTACGCGGCGTGGATCCGGTCCTACTTGCGAAGCGACACCGGGCCGGCGACGGATGTGCCGCACGGCTCGACGCTGCCGCTCCCGATCGGACTTGGGGTGCTGGCGGCGGCCGGCACCGGCTCGGCCTTCGTGTCCGACTGGTTCATCCACGCCCTCGACCCTGCGATCCGCACCCTGGGGATCTCGAAGGCGTTCGCCGGGCTCGTGATCGTCGCCATCGCTGGGAACGCGGTGGAGAACTTCACCGGCCTCGTCCTCGCACGCAAGCGCAACTTTGACCTCGCGATCTCGGTGGTGAAGAACTCCGTCGCCCAGATCGCGGCCTTCCTGTTCCCGGCGCTCGTGCTCGTCTCGCTGGCGTTCGCGCACACGCTCACGTTCCAGCTGGCGCCGGTGTACATCGGCGCGATGCTGCTCACCGCGATCGCCGTGTGGCAGATAACCGGCGACGGCGAGGCGACGGAGTTCGAGGGCTGGGCGCTCGTGTCCCTCTACGTGATCCTGGCGACGTTCGCGCTGTATGAGTGAGGGCGGGCGGCGTCGATAGCTCCGGGTGGATTCGAACCACCGACCTCACCATTATGAGTGGTGCGCTCTAACCGCTGAGCTACGGAGCCGGACTCCGCCGAGTCTAGAGTCCCGATGGACCGGGTCAGCGAGAATCGCGCCGTGCCCGCGGCGCCGCCACTGCTCCTCGCCGTCCCCAACGCGAGCGAGGGACGCGACCGGGCGACGATCGACGCGATCGCCGCGGCGTTCGCGCCGGCGCGCGTCCTCGACGTGCATTCGGATCGCGACCACGGACGCAGCGTGTTCACGCTGGCGGCGCGGCAGAGGGAGATCGCGAGCGCGCTGGTCAGTGGGGCCCGCGAGGCCGCCGCGCGGATCGACCTCCGCCAGCACCAGGGCGACCACCCGCACGTCGGGGCGCTGGACGTGGCGCCGGTCGTCTACCTCGACGACGCGAGCCGCGGTGCCGCGGTGGCGGAGGCGCTCACCGCCGCCGCGCTGATCGGCGACGAGCTCGATCTCCCCGTCTTCCTCTACGGCAACCTGGCCACGACCGACGACCGGCGCGAGCGGGCATCGCTCCGCGCGGGCGGGCCGGCCCGCCTGGCCGAGCGGGTCGCCGGGGGGGAGCTCGTTCCCGACCACGGACCGCGGCGCGTGGATCCGCGGTCCGGCGCAGTCCTCGTCACCGCTCGTCCGCCACTTGTCGCGTTCAACCTGGACCTCGCCAGCGACGACGTCGAGCTGGCCCGGCGCATCGCCGCCGGGTTGCGTGAGTCGGGCGGCGGTCCTGCGGGTGTGCGAGCAATCGGCCTGTACCTGCACGAGCGCGGTCGGGCGCAGGTGTCGGTGAACCTGCACGACCACCGCGCCGCTCCCCTGGCCGAGCTGGTCGAACGGGTGCGCGCGCAGGTCCCCGTCGCCGAGGCCGAGCTCGTCGGCCTCGCCCCCGCCGCCGCGCTCGAAGGCCTCCCGGACGACCTGGAGCTGCGGGGCTTCGATCCCGAGCGGCACGTGATCGAGAACGCGTTACGCTCAGCGGGGCTCTGATCGATGGCTCAAACCAGGCGAAAGCGCAAGACGAAGCACCGCGGCACCCA
>VAWV01000273.1 GCA_005883295.1 Actinomycetota bacterium | reverse complement strand
GCAGTGGGCGGCCAGCTCGCTGTCGGCCACGTGGGTTGCGAGGACCACCCAGGCGGTCACGGCGCGTCCCCAATCCGGATCGGGGCGGCCGGCCACGGCCGCGTCCGCTACCGCCGGATGCGACAGCAGCGCCTGCTCCACCTCGACAGCGGCCACGTTCTCGCCGCCCGTCACGATCACGTCGTCGATCCGCCCCTCCACGTGCAGGAAGCCGTCCTCGTCCAGGTGGCCGCGGTCGCCCGTGTGCAGCCAGCCGTCGGCGGACAGCGCACCCGCCGACACCATTGGCCCGCGGACCAGGATCTCGCCGGCCCCGTCGACCGCCAGCTCCACACCGGGCAGCGGCCGGCCCGCCGAGCCGTGGTGCGCCACGGCCTCCCCGGCCCGCAGCGTGGCGATCTGGGACGCGGTCTCGGTCATCCCGTAGGTCTGGAGCACGGGCAAACCGATCGCCGCGGCCCATTCGAGGAGATCGCGCGGCACCGGCCCGCCGCCCAGCAGGATCGCCCGGACGCCACCGGGCCCCGACAGGCCCGCCTCGCGCATCCGTCGGAGCATGGTGGGGACGAGCGAGACCAGGCTCACCTCGCCCGCCTCGATGGCGGCTACAACCCGCTCGGCATCGAACCGCTCGTGCAGGACCGCGGTCGTGCCGTACATCGCAGATCGGAGCAGGATCGCGAGCCCGCCGATGTCGTGCAACGGCAGCACGCATAGCCAGCGGTCGTCCGGTGCCACACCGAGGTTCCACGCGGAGGCGATGGCGCTGGCCTCGTGGTTCAAACGGGTCAACACCACGGCCTTCGGCGCACCGGTGGTCCCGGAGGTGAACAGCACGGTGTCCCCATCCCCAGCCCCAATCTCCTCGGCCGCTGCGCGCATCGAGGCAACCGAGGCTGCGGGCAACCGCGGATCAACCGGCACGAACGCAGCCCCACCACGGATGCACGCGTGGAGGAGCAGCACGAACTCGCGTGTAGGCCGGGCCGCAGCGACCACGATGTCGCCGGGGGCCGGCCTACCCGCCGCCTCCTCGAGCTCGGCGTACGTCACCGACCAACCGTCACCGACGACCGCGTCCAAACCCGTATCGTAGGCGCGCGATGGGGACCCGGGAGCGCACCATCCGCCCGGCCGCCGACTGGCAGCCGGCTGCGGACTACGAGGACATCCGGTACGAGAAGGCGGACGGGATCGCCAAGATCACGATCAACCGTCCCGAGGTTCACAACGCCTTCCGGCCGGAGACGGTGATCGAGCTGGGCGACGCGTTCACCCGCGCCCGCGAGGACACAGCTGTGGGCGTGATCGTCCTGGCCGGCGAGGGCCCGTTCGCCTTCTGCTCCGGGGGCGGCGGCGTGGGCCGCTTCCACGTGACCGACCTGCACGTGCAGATCAGGCGCACGCCGAAGCCTGTCGTCGCAATGGTCGCCGGGTACGCGGTGGGCGGCGGGCACGTCCTGCACGTGGTGTGCGACCTGACCATCGCCGCCGACAATGCCCGCTTCGGGCAGACCGGCCCGAAGGTCGGCTCGTTCGACGGCGGCTTCGGCGCGGGGGTGCTGGCCAGGCTCGTGGGTCCCAAGAAGGCCAAGGAGATCTGGTTCCTGTGCCGCCAGTACAGCGCCCAGGAGGCGCTCGAGATCGGCCTCGTCAACACTGTCGTGCCGCTCGAGGAGCTCGAGGAGGAGACCGTGCGGTGGTGCCGCGAGATGCTCGACATGTCGCCCTTCTCGCTGCGGCTGCTCAAGGCCAGCTTCAACGCCACGGAGGACGGGCTGACCGGCCTCCAGCAGCTGGCCCACGACGCCAACCTCCTCTTCTACATGAGCGAGGAGGCCCAGGAGGGCCGCGACGCCTACGTGCAGAAGCGCAAGCCCGATTTCGGCAGGTTCCCCAGGCGCCCGTGAGCCCGCTGCGGCTCTTGCTGGTGGCGGCGCGACCGCGCACGCTTCCCGCAGCGGTCGCCCCTGTCCTGGTCGGCACGTCGCTGGCCGGGAACGAGGACGTGTTCCATCCGTTCCGCTTCGCGTGCGCGCTTGTCGGCAGCGTCTTCATCCAGATCGGCACCAATCTGGCCAACGACTACTCCGACGCCCGCCGGGGCGCCGACACCGAGGACCGCCTCGGTCCGGTCAGGGTCACGGCCGGGGGACTGATGCCTCCCCGGCGCGTGCTGATCGGCACCTGGGTCGCATACGGGATCGCCGTGCTCGCCGGGGCCTACCTGATCGCCGTGGCGGGCTGGCAGCTACTGCTCGTGGGCGCCGCATCGATCGCCGCCGGCGTGCTCTACACCGGCGGCCCGCGACCATACGGCTACGAGGGGCTGGGCGAGCTGTTCGTGTTCCTCTTCTTCGGGGTCGTTGCCGTCGTGGGGTCGTACTACGTACAGGTGGAGGGGTTCGAGTGGGAGGCATTTGCGCTGAGCGTTCCCGTCGGGCTGCTGGCAGCGGCGATCCTCGTGGTGAACAACGTGCGCGACATCGAGACCGACCGCCGGGTGGGTAAGCGCACGCTCGCGGTGCGGCTCGGACGGCTCCGCGCGCGAAGGCTGTACGCGACCATGATCGTCGTGGCCTACATTGCGCCGATAGTGATATGGGTGGCCGGAGGGCTCTCGTTCTGCATCCTGCTGGCGGTCCTCTCGGCTCCCCTGGCGGCGCCGCTCATCCGCACCGTCGGCACCCGGACCGACGGCGCGTCGCTCAATGCGGCGCTGGCCGGCACAGGTAGGCTGCTGGCGCTCTACTCGCTGCTCCTCTCGGCGGGGGTGCTGCTCTCGTGAGACGCTCGCTCGCCCGCCTGTCGATCCCGTTTCGCGAGCCCTTCGTGACGTCGGGCGGGGTGGTGACCGCCCGCGAGCTGCTCCTGCTGCGCCTCGAGGACGACGACGGCGCCGTGGGATACGGCGAGGCCGCGCCCTTCGAGCCCTATGACGGCGTTCCGCTGGAGGAGGCGGCCGCGGCTCTGCAATCGGGCGCCGCGCGATCGCCAAACGGCTCGCCACCACAGGCAAGGGCGGCCGAGGAGATGGCGCGGCTCGACCTCGAGGCGCGCCGCGATGGCCGGGCGGTGGGCGAGCCCGGGGCTGAGGCGATCGCGGTGAACCTGACCCTTGCGGGTGGGCCGCCGGAAGAGGTCGCCCGCCGCGCGGCGGCGGGGGTTCGCGATGGCTTCGCGTGCTTCAAGGTGAAGGTGGGCCTCCCGGACGACGCCGAACGCGTCGCCGCCGTCCGGGAGGCGATCGGACCCTGGCCGGCCCTGCGCGTCGACGCGAACGGCGGGTGGACGGTCGACGAGGCGATCGCCGCAATCGAGGCGCTGAGCCGTCACGACCTCCAGCTCGTGGAGCAGCCCTGCCCCACGCTCGAGGAGATGGCCGAGGTGCGACGGGCCGTGCGCGTGCCGCTGGCGGTCGACGAGCCGATCGCCAGCGCCGACGACGTCCGTGCGGCCGTGGAGGCGGGCGCCTGCGACGCGGTGAACGTCAAGCTGGCGCCCTGTGGCGGGTTCGAGGCAGCGCGCGCGACCATCGCGGCCGCGCGCGAGAGCGGCCTGGAGCCGTTCTTGTCCAGCACCCTCGACGGGCCGTGGGGCATCGCCGCCGCACTCCAGCTGGCGGCGTCCGAGCGGCTCTTGCTCGCCTGCGGCCTGGCGACCCTGAACCTGTTCGACGCCGCCCTCGCCCGAGCGTTGCCCGCCCCCCAGGCGGGCCTCCTCGCAGTCCCCGAGGGCCCCGGCCTCGGCGTATCAGTGGGCGACGACGCCCTCGCCGAGGTGCTCGTCGAGGAACTCGAGCAGTAGCTGCGCCGTCGCCACCGGGCGCTCGAGGTGCGCAGCGTGCCCGGCACCCATCACCGGGCGCGCGTCGCCGCGCGGGGCCAGCAGCGCGATCCGGCGGGCCGCGGTCATGTAGCGCTCGTCGTGCTCGCCGGCGAGGGCGAGGACGGGCATGGGCAGCCGCCCGAGCTCGTCCCACAGCCCGGGAAGCGAGCCCTGCCCCGCCGTGCGCAGCAGGTTGGCGAGCAGCCGCGGGTCGTGCGAGAGCCGGCCGGGCCGCTGCGCCTCGATCAGCTCCT
>VAWV01000172.1 GCA_005883295.1 Actinomycetota bacterium | reverse complement strand
TCCATCTCACGCGCGCCGGGCGGAGGAAGCTCGCACATGCCCGCGAGGTGGCCATGCAGCGCGAGGCCGAGCTGCTCGATCCGCTCGACGATCGGGACGCGGAGGTTCTACGCGAGCTGCTGCTGAAGGTGGTCGCGGCCGACGATCCGCACTTCAGGCCGGTGGTCGCAGCGGCCACACCGACGTCGCGATCGCGTACTCGGCGGGTCCGTACCGGAACCTGACGCTGGCCACCACCCTGCCGCGCGGCACCGTCTCCGTCCGCACGTCCGTCAGGTAGACCCCGTACCCGTAGCGGCGTCCGTCGAGCCGGTACCAGGGACCCCAGCGCGAGTCCATCCCGGGCAGCGCAGCGCGGATGCCCGCGAGCCGGAGGTCGTACCGGAGCGCGACCCGGACCACGGACGTGAGACCGGGCGAGCCCTCGAGCGAGACCACGCTCCCCCGCGGGAGGGCCGCGCGGAGCCGCGTCGCCGTCGCGCGGATCGCGCTATACATGCTCGCGTGGTCGTCGGGCTTCTCGGCGATCCCAACCGCCGCGCCCACAGCGATCACTGCGGCCGCGCCGGCGGCCGGGGCAAGCGCGCGCGCGCGCAACCGCGGCAGCGCCAAACGTCGCCCGAGCAGCACGGCCGCCGACCAGCCGAGCACGAGCCACGCGAACATCCCCGCGGGCGATGCCCACCACAGCGTGTAGCCGAGCGTGGCCTGGAGGTGGGGGTTCGCGGGCGTGCGGGCCGTGACCACCTCGACCGCCGCGCACAGGGCTAGCGCGAGCGTCGCGCCCGCCGCGAGGTCGAGGCGGCGCCGGCGAAGCCCGGCGATTCCGACGGCGGCGAGCCCCAGCAGCACCGCGGCCCCCGAGCCCACGGCGAGCGCGGACGGCGTGAGCTTGACCGTCTGCGATCTGTCGAACTGGTCCGCGGGGACCGTCAGCCACCAGGGCGGCACGCCAACGGTCCGCACCACCGCGTGCCAGCCCACGCCGAAGCCCACCTTCGCCCCGCCCTTCGTGCCGAGCTGGCGGACCAGTCCCAGGTTGCCGGGTGTCTTCGTGAGCTGCTGGACGACCGGAGGCGTCCACGAGATCAGCCCCACGACGAGCGCGGCGGCGACCCAGCGCCGCAGCGCGCGGCTGTCCGGAGCGCGGGTCCAGCGCCTGGCCAGCGCGAGCCCGACCACTCCGACCACGAGCAGTCCGAGCGCGGGCGCGACGTAGGTGAGGTGGCATTGCGCGACGAAGCTCGCCAGCAGTACCGCCAGCGGCAGGAGGCGATACTCGCCGCAGGCGACCGACCAGCTGACGAACATCAGGAGGGTGAGCGGAAGCACCGCGGCCGACGGGTTCCAGACGTCGTGGTAGGTCTCGGGGACGAGCGAGCGGGACATGAGCGCCACCGCCGCTGCGGTCACCAGCATGAAGGCGGTGCCGCCGCGTCTGCGGGCGAGCGCCACGATCCCCGCCACCGCGGCGATGTTCACCGCGCCCATCCAGATCGTCAGCGAGATGGGCTGCCCGATCCGCGCCGGCAGTGCGAGCAGCCAGTACAGCATCGGGCCAAGGCTGTACGTGGGCTGGCTGACCAGGTGGTACGAGGCGGAGTACTGGCCGAGCAGCGGCGTGTGCGAGGTGAAGACGTCATACGCCTGCGAAGCGATCACGGCCTGGTCGCCATAGGGGATCCAGCGCTCGCTGATCGCGTGGATCGTCGAGACGATCACCGGCAGGGCGGCGCCCAGGCAGGCGAGCGGAAGCGGGTACCGGGCCAGCCGGCGACCCGCGCGCGCGATCACATCAGCCTCCCCGCGCCGCTAGCGCTGCGCGGCCGCTGGCGGGTGTTCCTCTTCGCCCTGCCCGTGCCTGTGCTTGTGCCTGTGGCGGCGGTGCTTCCGCCTCGACTTCGGCCCGCAGCTCTTGCCCTTCAGCCCCGGACCTGAGTTCTGGCGCATGAAGATCGGTAGCGAGGTGGGCCGCTCGGTGCCGCCGATGCCCTTGATGGTGGTGTCGCCGCTCGCGATCAGCACGCAGCCCCGCGGATCGATCGCATTCGTGAAGAAATCGCCGAGCCGGCGGTCCTGGCCGGTGGCCACGCACGTGGTGCCGCCCTGGCACACGTCGTCGTCGTGGATGACCCGACCGGCGGCGTTGACCACGTGGATCTTCGGATGGCGGCTCGTGGCGTTCAGGACCGTGGCGTTGTAGACCGACGTCTTGGCCGTCTGGCAGTCCAGGTCCACCACCTTGTCGGTCTGGTACCAGACGACCGACACCTTCCCAGCCTTGCCGGCGACGACCCACGGCCAGTACACCTTCTTGCCGCGCGGCTTCGCGATGGTGATGGGATTCGACCACGTCTTGCCGAAATCACGCGAGACCGACATCTCGATCGCGTTGGGCAGCTCGGTCTCGTCACCGTTGCAGCCGCCGCTCGTCCCCGGCTTGCGCGGGTCGGTGTCCCACACCAGGTAAGCGTTGTCGGCCGAGTCGATGGCCAGCGCCGGCCAGTCGACCCCTGCCCGCGCTTCCAGGTCGCCACTCCGACGCCAATCGTCTTGGTGCTCCCGAGCGGGCCACCGCTGCTGCGGCTGAAGACGACCGGCTCCATCAGCCGGCCGTTGTGGTGGTCGTACATCAGCTTGCCGTCGCCCGCGTAGGACGTGCCATCGGCGAGGGTCCCGCCGTCCGGGATCCCGTTCGTCGAGCAGGTATTCCCGCCATCCGTGCTCTGGAAGATCTGGTGGCTGATCGAGCCCTCGAGCGTGTCGGTGCCCATGAACACCTCGTCCCTGCGGCCACCGGCGAGCCACGGCCGGTCCCCGTCGTGACACTCGGCGGTCCCGCGGTCCCAGTTGTAGCCGCCGTTGGCCGTCGAGAACAGCGCGTCGTTGGCGAGGTCGATCCCCGTGTTGTAGACGCGACCGCCCGCGTCCATCGTCAGGTCGGGATCGCTGAAGCCCGTGTTCTGGCTCGGGGGCTGGTCGAAGCCCGTGCCGGCGAAGTCCACGCGCGTCCAGGTCCGCCCGTCGTTCTTCGAGACCCAGATGTTCACCTGGTTCCGGTAGTTCGGCACGAAGTCCACCGGGTTGACTATCCCGTTGCGGTAGAGGTGCGTGGTGCCCTCGTGGGCGGTGTAGATCAGGGTGTGGTGCTTCTTGTCGGCGATCACGAGCGGCTCGCCGCCCGCGAGCGCGCGGTCCACGAACACGGGCTTTGCGAAGCGCACCGGCGCCGCTTGGGCGCCCGCGGCCAGGGTCGTGAGCAGCGCCACGAGCGCGATGGCGCCAAGCGCGCCTGTCCGGATGCTTCCCCTGCCCCTCAAGCGCCCTGAATTATGCGCCTCCTGCGCGCAAGAGGTGAAGATCCCCTTAGGTAGCGGTCCTAAGCTGTGTCCGTGGCGTTTCTCCGCCGCATCTCCACCAGGCACCTGGTGCTCCTCTGCACCGGGGTCGTGGCGGCGGCCATCGGTGTAACGGCGCTCGCAATCGCGGCCTCGAGCGGCGGCCCCACGCCACCGCGGAAGCCCCTCGCCGTCGCGGTGCGTGACGCACTCAGGGCGCCGGTCCCTCAGGGAGTGACGGCGCGCGTCAGGTTCACGAACCATCTCGTCGACTCGTCCGGCATCCAGGGCTCGAACCCCATCCTCACGGGTGCGACGGGGCGGCTGTGGGCGACCTCGGATGGGCGACTGAGGATCGAGCTCCAGTCCGAGCGGGGCGATGCCCAGATCGTCTCCGACGGAAAGCGGTTCTGGGCCTACGACGGTTCCTCCAACACCGTCTACAGAGGCACGCTCCCGCAGCGCCACAAGGAACGCGCACACCGGACGCCGGCACTCGCCCAGATCGAGCGAGTCCTGACCCGGATCGGGCGGCGGGTAGCCCTGTCGGGCGCGATACCCAGCGACGTCGCCGGTCAGGCGACCTACACGCTGCGCGCGGCTCCGAGGAAGGCGGGCGGGCTGCTCGGAGGCGTCGCGGTGGCGTGGGACGCGGCCCGCGGGGTGCCGCTCCGTGTCGCGGTCTACGCGCGCGGACAGTCCAACCCGGTCCTGGAGCTCGAGGCCACCGACATCTCCTACGGTCCGGTTCCGGCCGGCGACTTCGCTGTCTCGCCGCCCGCCGGCGCGCGGACCGTGGACCTCACGCCGGGGCATAGGCGGGCTAAGGCCGAGAAGCACTCCGCGCTCGGATTCAAGCCGGTGGCACCCGCCTCTCTGGCCGGACGGCCACGCAGCGGGGTCAAGATCCTCCGCGCCGGCGCGCTCGTCACCTACGGCCACGGGCTCAACGGGATCGCCGTGCTCGAGCAGCGCGGCGCGCAGCTCGGACGCACCCAGCTCCCAACGGTCACGATCGGAGCGGTCAAGGGACAGGAGCTCGAGACGCCGCTCGGGACGCTGATCCGCTTCGAGCGCGGCAGCGTGACGTACACGGTCGTGGGCTCGGTGACGCGGCAGGTGGCCGAGGCGGCTGCGCGCGGTCTCTGACCGGATGACGGCGGCCGCTCCGCTCGAGATCCGCGGTCTCACGAAGGTCTACGGCGACATCGTCGCGGTCGACGACGTGGACCTCACGGTGGCCGAGGGAAACGTCTACGGCTACCTGGGGCCGAACGGCGCCGGCAAGACCACCTCGCTGCGCATGATGCTCGGTCTGATCCGGCCGACGGCCGGCTCCGTGCAGCTTTTCGGCCGCGATCCGCAGCTGGGAGTGCGGGCGCTCGAGGGCGTCGCCGGATTCGTGGAGGAGCCCCGCTTCTATCCGTACCTCAGCGGCAGGCGCAACCTCGAGCTCCTCGCCGCGTTCGACGGCGGAGGCGCTGCGGCGCGGATCGACGAGGTGCTCTCGGTCGTCGAGCTCAGTGACCGCGCGGCGGACAAGGTGCGCGGCTACTCGCACGGCATGCGCCAGCGCCTGGGAATCGCGGCCGCTCTCGTCCGAGGCCCGCGCCTGCTCCTGCTCGACGAGCCCACCACCGGACTCGACCCGGCGGGAATGCGCGACATGCGCGCGCTGATCCGCAGGCTCGCGGGCGGCGGCATGACAGTGGTGCTCTCGAGCCATCTCCTGGGCGAGGTGGAGGAGCTCTGCGACCGGGTGGCGATCATCCGTACCGGGAGCGTGGTGTACGAGGGGACCATCGCGGAGCTGAAGCGGACGGCGACCGGCGCCTACAGGCTGCGCACCACCGACGACGATCGCGCGCTCGAGGTGTGCCGCGCGCAGCCCGGGATCGTGGACCCCCGGCGCTCGGCGGGCGCCATCCACTTCAACGCCGGCGAGGCAGCGGTGGCGGCGCTCTCGGCGGCGCTCGTCGAAGCCGCGGCCGCGCCGGTCGAGCTGACACCCCAGGCCGCGTCGCTCGAGACGCTGTTCTTCCGGCTCACCGAGGGCCAGGATGGCGCCGCGGCGCCCGAGCCCGTGGAGGTGGCGTGAACCCGGGGATCCTCACCGTCTACCGCTGGGAGCTCCACAAGCTCCGCTTCCAGAAGCGCACCTACCTCGGCCTCGGGGCGGCGGCGATCGTGCCGATCCTCTTCGCCATCGCCGTCAGCGTTCGCAACGGCCACCCCAACGAGGTCGCGTTCGGTCGCTACATCCACCAGACGGGGCTGGCCATCCCGCTGGTGATCCTGCTCTTCGGCGCAGTCTGGATGTTCCCGCTGATCACCGCCCTCGTGGCCGGCGACATCGTCGCCTCCGAGGATCACAACGGCACGCTCAAGACGATCCTCACCCGCTCGCTCGAACGAGGCCAGATATTCGGCGGGAAGGTGCTGGCTGCGGTCACCTACGCCGTGGTCGCGATCCTCCTGAACGGCGCAGTCGCGGTCGCGGCCGGCAGTCTCGTGTCTGGGTTCAAGCCGCTCACCACGCTCTCCGGCACGAAGGTGTCCGCGCCGAGCGCGCTCGGGCTGATCGGGGCGAGCCTGCTGGTGTACTTGCTGCCAATCCTCGCGCTCGCGTGCATCGGGCTGCTCCTCTCGACGATCACCCGCAACAGCGCTGCGGCCGTGGTCGGCACGCTCATGTTCTCCCTGATGATGCAGTTGATCGGCGTCCTCCCCGGGCTCGGTGGAACGAGGCCCTACCTGCTCAGCTCGCAGTTCGACGCCTGGGAGGGGCTCCTCCGGCAGCCCGTCGACTGGGCGCCGATCGGGCACGCCGCCTGGGTCTGCCCGCTCTATGCCCTCCCCGCGCTGGCGGCGGGCTACCTGGTGTTCCTGCGCCGCGACGTGGCGGGCGGCTGAGAGCCGCGCGCCGCGGCTTTCAGGACGCGTTCAGGCCATGAGCGGAGGATTGTGAGGTGAGCGCGCGGTGGCGCTTCGTGCTCGTTGCCACAGCCGCCGTTGCGGCCTCCGTAGCTCTGGCGGAAGCATTGACCGGAGGGGCCGCGCGCTCACATCACTCAGGGCGCCGCGCTGCTGCGGGGCGGCGTCGAAGCCTACCGCTGACCCGCCGCGTGCTGCTGGGGCGCTCCGTCGACGGTCGCGCGATCTACGCGGTCGAGCTCGGCGACCGGCGGCTCCCCACATCGCTGCTGCTGGTCGGGTGCATCCACGGCAACGAGCCCGCCGGGATTCCCGTGGCGCGGGCGCTCGAGGCCCACCCGCCCGCGGCACACGTCTGGGTGATCGACGACCTGAACCCGGACGGCGTGGCCGCGGACACGCGGCAGAACGCCCAGGGCATCGACCTGAACCGCAACCTCCCGTGGCGGTGGCGACCGCTCTCGCACCAGAGCGGCCAGTACTCCGGCCCGCGTGCGCTGTACGCGCCGGAGGCGCGGCTCGCGGAGCGGTTCATCCTGCGCGCGCGGCCGCACGTGACCGTGTGGTTCCACCAGCCGCTCGCGGTGGTGGACCAATCGGGTGGAGATCCCGCGGTCGAGCGACGCTTCGCGCGGCTCGCCGGTATGCGCGAGACGCGACTCACGCGCTATCCGGGGAGCGCTGTCGGGTGGCAGAACCACGTGCTTCCGGCCACCACCGCATTCGTGGTCGAGCTTCCCCCCGGCCGGGTTTCGCACGCGCTCTCGGAGCGCCTCCTGGGCGCGCTGCACGCGATCGCCGCCGGCTAGAGCCCGCGCAGCACCGATTCCGGGACGGCCGCCTCCGTCTCCTCCTGCGGGTGCTCGCCCATCCGCAGCCGCTTCACCTCCCGCCCGTGGCGGTACGAGATCACCGAGAGGCTGTTGCTGGCGGGCCCGCGGTCGGTGACGAAGCAGTAGCGCCCGTCGGCGCTGGTCTCGGCCTCGGCGGGCTGGTCGCCCACCGGGATCAGGGCCCGCGTCCTGAGCGTCCGGCGGGCCACCAGTGCCACGTAGTTCGAGATCGTGGCCGCGTCGCAGATCGTCCTATCCCCCGGCGACAGCGCAATCCCGTGGTGGGCGGCCTGGTTCGGATACTGGCTCGGCGACATGTTCTTCCCCGGCCCGCGAACGGGGAGGTTCTTGGTGCGCAGCGTGTGGCCGGTGAGCGGGTCGACCACGATGAAGCCGTTCAGATACGACAGCTGGACGTACGCCCGCCGCCCATCGCGGGTGAACGCGAACGGGCGGACGCCGGCGTCGAACTGCAGCGTGCGCTTCACCTGCAGCGTGCGCGGGTCGGCCATCGTCAGCTGTTTCCTGCCGTCGTGCCCGGACGGCTCGAGCTGGTTTCCGAGGCTGCCGTTCCAGATGTAGCCGTGGGGTGCGAACTCGAGGACGTGCGGCCAATCGCCGGTCGGGAACGCACCCACGAACGAGTGCGTCCGGGTGTCGATCACCTGCACCTCGTTCGCCGTGAGCGCCGACACGAACAGGCGGCTGCCGTCCGGCGCGAGAGCCACGTGGTCGGCGCGGATCCCGTTGATCTGGAGGCGCCACAGCTCGTGCCCGTCGGCGATCCTGAACGCGGCCACGTCGCCCAGGTAGCCGCGCGAGATGTACAGCGTGCGCCCGTTCGGCGACACGGCGAGCCCCTGGACGTAGTTCACGCCCTTCGCCGCCACGATCAGCGGATAGATCGCCGCCTGGGCGGGGTCCTGCGGGGTGTTCCCGTCCGGGATCGCGTTGAGGTGGCCGATCACCCGAAGGCGGTGGGCGTCGACCAGCGTGACGGTCCCGTCCTCGCTGTTGCCCACGAACAGCACCGGGCGGGCGGCGGCACCGGCCGGCAGCGCGAGGCCGGCGCAGACGAGCGCCGCGACCAGCAGCGCGTTACGCCCGGCCGCTCTCCGGATGACGCGGCAGGCCATCGTCGGGGACCTCCTCCCAAGCGCATGCGTAGGCGACGAACTGGCGGTAGCCGGGCCGGACGCCGGGGTCCGAGTCGAACGCGCCGAGGCGGACGCTGAAGGGCTCGGCCTCGTCCGGGTGCCGGCTCCACAGGGCGGACCCGCAGGTGGAGCAGAACGCCTTCGCGAATCCGGCGGGCGGCTGGTACTCGCGGACCAGCTCGGAGCCCTGGAGCACCCTGAGCGAACCCGGCTCGACCCGAGCCTGCGCGGACGCGGCCGTGCCCGTCCGGCGCTGGCAGCGCGTGCAGTGGCAGTAGCTCGCCGGACCGAGAGGGCGGCCGATCTCGAACCGGACACCTCCGCACATGCACCCGCCCGTGAGCGGAACCTCCGCTGGCATGCCCGTCAAGGTACGCGAAGCGCCTCGCGCCTGATGAGGTCCCAAGCAGCCCGCACGTCGTCCTCGGTGGTGCGCTCGTGGCCCACGGCGAGCCGCAGCACGTAGCGCCCGTTCAGCCGCGTGTGCGAGATGTAGGCCTCGCCGCTGCGGTTCACCCTCTCGAGCAGCGCCTCGTTCGCCTCGTCCGGCGCGTCGCGGCGGAAGCAGACCACCGAGAAGGGACGCGGGGCGCAGAGCTCCCAGCCCGGCTCTTCGCGCACCCAGCCCTCGAACAGCTCGGCGAGGGCGATCGCGCGCCGGATCCGGTCCTGGAGCCCCGCCCGCCCCAGGCATCGCAGCACGGCCCACAGCTTGAGAGAGCGGAACCTGCGCCCGAGCGCGGGGCCGTACTCGCTGAGGCTCAGGGCGTCCTCGGAGTCTGGCGTCCGCAGGTACTCCGGCACGAGGCTGAAAGCGTCGCGGAAGTCGTCCGGCCGGCGCGTCCAGAGCAGCGAGCAGTCGACCGGCGTGAACAGCCACTTGTGCGCGTTGATCACGAGCGAGTCCGCCATCTCGACTCCCTCGAACGCCCACCGCAGCTCCGGGCAGACCATCGCGCCGCCGGCGTACGCCGCGTCCACGTGCAGCCAGGCGCCCGCATCGCGGCAGGCCCGCGCGATGTCCGCGATGGGATCCACCGAGGTGGTCGAGGTCGTGCCCACCGTGGCGACCACCGCGGCCACGCCGTCGAGCTGGAGGGCATCCGGGCGCATCCGGAACTGTTCGTCGACCGTGACCTTTCGCAGCTCCATGCCGAGCATCCGCGCGGCCTTGTCCACCGAGGAGTGCGCGTGCTCGGAGCACACCACCGCCTCGCGGCCGGTCACGTGCCTCGCGACGATCAGTGCCGCCAGCGTGGAGGTTGACGCCGTGTCCTCGATGTGACCGTGCCAGGCGCGGGGCAGCCCGACGAGCTGCGCGACCCAGTCGAGCACGACGGCCTCGAGCTCCGTCGATGCCGGTGCCGTCCGCCACAGGATCGCCACCTGGTTGAGCGCCGCGGCGATCAGCTCGGCGAGCATGGCCGGCTCGGAGCTCGTGACCGCGAAGTACGCGAAGAAGCGTGGGTGCTGCCAGTTCGTGATCCCCGGCATCAGCACCTCGTCTAGGTCGCGCAGCACCGCGTCGAAGGGCTCGCCCTCCTCCGGCGCGGATTCCGGGAGCCGCGAGCGGATCTCGCCGGGCTCGACCTGCGCCAGCACAGGCAGCTCCGGGACCCGCTCGAGGTAGCGGGCCACCCAATCGACCGCGGCAGCCCCGTCCTCGCGAATGCTCATTCCGGAGCGGACCCTACCCGCGCTGCCTGTACGTCCGGTCGGTCGCCGCGCTCCGAATCTTGTACGCCGGGCCATTTGCGCGCCTGCGCGCGCGGACGATCATTCGAAACCGTGGCGAACCCGCGAATCACCCGCCTGACGCTGGTTCCACACCCCGCCGCCGGCGACGCGCTCCGCCGCTACCGGCTTGCGCGGCTGGACGAGCTGGCGCTGGCCTGGCCCGCGAATGGCTCGGCCGAGCTCAGGCCGCCGCCGCAGCGGGCCTCGTCGCCGCCGCGCGACCCGCGTTCTCCACGATCCCCTCGATGATCCTCGACCACGCCGCGCGCGGCAGGTCGTGACCCATGCCCTCGATCGTCATCAGGCGGGCGCCGGGGATGGCGCGGACGGTCGCCCGCCCACCCGAGGGGCGAATCAGCGGGTCGCCCGTCCCATGGATCGCAAGCGTGGGAGCCGTGATCCGCCGCAGCTCCGCCGTGCGGTTCCCGGAGGCGGTGATCGCGGCGAGCTGGCGCGCCTGCCCAGCACCGTCCCCGCGCCCGCGGTCGTAGCTGCGGGCCGCCACCTCGCGGATGTGCTCGTCGTCGCGCGGCAGTCCGCGTGAGCCGATCATTGAGAACACCTTGTCCGCTCGCTCGATAGCCGCCTCCCTGCCCGTGGGCGGCCGGCTCGCGAGCATCGGGAAGAGGCGCAGGGCGGGCTGGCCGACCCGGCGGCTGCCGGTGGTCGACATGATCGACGTGAGCGAGAGGACGAGCTCCGGCCGCCGGGCCGCAAGCGTCTGGGCGATCATCCCGCCCATCGAGGCCCCGATCACGTGCGCCGGCGCGAGGTCCAGCTCGCGCAGGAGGCCCGCCGCGTCCTCCGCCATGTCGGCGAGCGTGTAGCTCGCGGCGCGCTTGCTCCGGCGGAGCAGTTGGAAGAGGGTTGGCGGCCGGGCCGCGATGTGCGTCGACTTGCCGATGTCGCGGTTGTCGAAGCGGACGACGTGAAAGCCGCGGCCGGCCAGCTCGCGGCAGAAGTCGTCCGGCCACGCGATCATCTGCGTGGCCAGGCCCATCACCAGAAGGGCGGTCGGCTCGGCGGGATCGCCGAACGTCTCGTAGCAGAGCTCGATCTCGGGGCTCACCCGGCAGAACTGCTCAGGCATAGCCGATCAATCTAGCCACCGGTCACGAGAAGGCCGGCTCCTCCCCCCAGGGCATGACGTCCGGCAGGCCGTCGCTCACGCGGTCGGTGAAGCTCGGCGGGCGCTTCTCCAGGAAGGAGGTCACACCCTCGCGGGCGTCGTCGGACTGCCCGCGGGCGAACATGCCGCGTGAGTCGGCGCGGTGCGCCTCCATCGGATGCGGCGCGCCGAGCATCCGCCACATCATCCGGCGGGCCAGCGCGACCGAGACGGGTGCCGTGTTGTCCGCGATCTCCCGGGCCAGCTCGCGGGCGGCGGGCAGGACCTGGTCCGCCGGGTGCAGGCTCCGGAACAGTCCCGCCTCGAGCCCCTCCTCCGCTGGAAAGACCCGCCCGGTGGCGGTCCACTCCACGGCCCGGCTGATCCCCACCGCGCGCGGGAGGAACCAGCTCGAGCAGGCCTCGGGCACGATCCCCCGCCGTGCGAAGACGAACCCGATCTTCGCCCCCTCGGCGGCGAGCCGCACGTCCATGGCGAGCGTCATCGTGATCCCCACGCCCACGGCGGGGCCGTTGATGGCCGCGATCACCGGCTTGGTCGAGTCGAAGAGGCGGAGAGTCAACTGGCCCCCGCCGTCGCGCGGCACCTCGCCGTCGGCCTGGCGCTCGCGCCAGTCGAAGGTGCTGCCGCCGCGCTCGAGGTCGGCACCGGCGCAAAACCCGCGGCCGGCGCCGGTCACCACGATCGCGCTGACCCCGTCGTCGGCGTCCGCGTGCTCGAGCGCCTCGATCAGCTCCGATTGCATGGTCGGCGTGAACGCGTTCAGCCGTTCCGGGCGGTTGAGCGTGATCGTGAGAACGCGGTCGGCGACCTCGTACTGGATCTCCTTGAAGTCCATTGGGGCGGATCCTGTTGGGGTGTTTG
>VAWV01000171.1 GCA_005883295.1 Actinomycetota bacterium | reverse complement strand
CCTGATCGCGCGTGAACTCCCGGTCATCCCGCACTGCACCGAGGACGCGCTTAGCGCGAAAGGTGTGAACACGCGCGTGGACCTCATGGAGATCGAGTCCCTCGCGCGCGAGCGCATCGTGCGTGAGCACGCCCTGGCCGGCGTCACCTTCACGTCGCCGAAGACCGTCGCCGTCGACGCCGACGTGGAGATCGGCGAGGACACCGTGATCGCCGCGGGCGTCGCTCTCTACGGCTCGACCAGAATCGGTGCGCGCTGCACGGTCGGTCCGAACGTCACAGCCACGGATGCGACTCTCGGCGACGAGGTGACCGTGAGCCATGCGGTCCTCACCGACTGTCGCGCCGCCGACCGCGTGAAGATCGGGCCCTTCGCCTACCTCCGGCCCGGCACCGAGGTCGGCGAGGGCGCGAAGATCGGCACCTACGTGGAGATCAAGAACTCAGTCATCGGCGCCGGCGCCAAGGTCCCCCACCTCTCCTACATCGGGGACGCCGACGTGGGCGAGGGCGCGAACCTCGGCGCGAGTGCAATCACCGCAAACTACGACGGTCGCCAGAAGCACCGCACGAAGATCGGCAAGGGGGTCCACACCGGCGTCCACAACTCGTTCGTGGCCCCGGTGACCATCGGGGACGACGCGTACACTGGAGCCGGTTCGGTGATCCGGGAGGACGTGCCCGAGGAAGCCCTCGGGATTGCCCGGGCGCCGCAGAAGAACATCGAGGGCTGGGCCCGCCGCAAGAAGCACGAGAAGCCTTCCGGATGACCGTCGAGCTTCAGACCGCGCCCACGCGAGCGCACAGCATGCGCATCGAGTACGGCAAGCGACTCATGGTTGCGGCCGGCCGCGCCAGCACGGACCTCGGCGGCAAGATCGCCGACAAGCTGGGCGTCGATCTCACCGACGCCGGCCTCAAGACCTTCTCGGATGGCGAGGTCTACTGCCGCTACGGCGAGTCGATCCGCGGCGCCGACATCTTCCTGGTCCAGTCGATCGCCGGCAACCAGGCGGAGGGGTTGACCGTCAACGACGCGCTCGTGGAGCTCCTGGTGATGATCGACGCGGCCGTCGGCGCGTCCGCGCACCGCGTGATCGCCGTCTGCCCCTGGTACGGCTACTCGCGCCAGGACAAGAAGTCAGCGCCGCGCGAGCCGATTACCGCGCGGGTCGTGGCCAAGGCGCTCGAGACGATCGGAATCGACCGCCTCGTGACCATGGACCTCCATGCCGGCCAGCTGCAGGGCTTCTTCTCGAAGACGGTCGACCACATGACCGCCATGCCGATTCTCACCCAGTTCGTGAAGGACGAGCTCGGCGACGACCCGGGGGACCTCGTGATCATCGCGCCCGACGCCGGCCGCGTGAAGCTCACCCGGAAGTTCGCCCAGAACGTCGGCGTCGACTACGCGCTGCTCGAGAAGGACCGCCCCGCCCAGCAGGTCGCGGAGATCGGCTACGTGATCGGCCAGGAGAAGGTCGAGGGCCGGCGCGCGGTGATCGTCGACGACATCATCGACACCGGCGGCACGCTCGCGGCCGGCGCGCAGACCGTCCTCGACGCCGGCGCCAGCCAGGTGTACGCCGTCGCCACGCACGGCATCTTCTCGGGCAATGCCTTCGAGACGCTCGCGAACTCACCGCTCTCCGGCATCGTGGTCACCGACACGGTCCCGCTGCGCGACGAGGCCCCCGACACGATCCGGGTCCTCACGATCGCGGACATCCTCACCGACACGGTCCGCCGGATCTTCAGCGACGAGTCCGTGTCCGAAGTCTTCCGCGGCGAGAACCAGCTCTTCTGACGGACCGCCGTGGTCACCACCTACACGGTCCTTAAGACGATCCATGTCATCGCGGTCGCCACCTGGGTGGGCGGTGGGAGCATCCTGATCACGCTCACCGCCCGGGCCCGGCGCGCGTCCGACCACGCCAAGGTCCTCACCCTCGTCAGGGAGATCGCCTGGGTCGGGCCGCGCATCTTCGCCGGCTCGGCCGCGCTCGCCCTCGTCACCGGCTTCTGGATGATTTACAACTTCGGCTGGCCCTATGACCTGTGGATCGTCCTCGGCCTCATCGGCTGGGGAGTCACCTTCGTCACGGGCAACTTCTTCCTCGGGCCCAACTCGAAGAAGCTCGAGGCGGCGATCGAGGAGAAGGGCGCCACGGACCCCGAGGCGCTCAGGCTGACGGGCGTGCTCCTGAACGTCGCGCGCGTGGACTCGCTGGTGCTCACGCTCGTGATCGTGGACATGGTGATCAAGCCGACGTAGTGCGCCGCGAGGCGCGGCCGGCGGCTCACCCGGCCCGCGCGCCGAACTTCCTCACCCGCCGCTCGCCCTTCGACTCGAAGAACTCCCACTCCTGCTCGCCGAGCTCGCTCGCCGGCTCCTCGGCGAACCACCACTCGCGCCCGATCCGGTACCAGTTGCGGGTGGCGTTCAGCTGACCCAGCACCGCCAGCACTCCGGACTCCATCCGCCGGCCCATCAGCTCGTTCGCCGGCACGTTCTCGCGCCGCATCATGTCGTAGAAGTCCGACCGCGGGTCGGTGACCGCCGAGATCGCCCGCATCACCAGCTCGGAGTCGATCGTCAGCTCGCGGTCCTCCATGTACCAGCCGCCGACCGCCTTCACGTGCCCCATCATCCGCTCGGCGTCGATCCGCTTCGGGTTGCGCAGGAAGCCCAGGTCGTGCAGTGCCTCCACCAGCCGGTCGGGGTCGTTGTCGAACACCGCCTCGAGTGCCGCGATCTCGAGCTCGATCTGCTCCTTGTCGAGCTGCTTGGTCATCCCGAAGTCGAGAAATGCGACCTTGCCATCCAACATCAGCACGTAGTTGCCCGGGTGCGCGTCGGCGTTGAAGTGCTGGAGGTGGTAGATCGACCCGAAGCAGAAGCGGAAGACGATCTCCCCGAAGCGGTCCTTCCTGTCCTGGGGCAGCTCCTTGATGTCCTCGAAGCCGAGGCCGTCCACCCACTCGGTCACCAGCACGCGCTCGGTGGTCAACCGCGAAATCACGTCCGGCACGTAGATGAACGGGTGCCCGCGGTAGGCGCGCGCGAACGTGCGCTGGTTCTGGGCCTCGTACTCGTAGTCGAGCTCCTCGAGCACACGCTCCTTGAGCTCCTCGGCCGCCGCCTTCGCGTCGAGCCCCGGTGGCAGCGCCTTCGCGAGCCGCAGGATCATCCCGGCGTTCTGCATGTCCGCCCGCAGCGCCTGCGCGACGCCCGGGTACTGGATCTTGACGGCAACCACCCGGCCGTCCGGGAGGATCGCGCGGTGCACCTGCCCGATCGACGCCGCGGCAATGGCCTCGTGATCGAACTGCTCGAACAGCTCCTCCACCGGAGACTCCCACTCCTGCTCGAGCACCTTGGAGACCTTGCTCCAGGACATCGGCGGAGCCGACGTGCGCAGCGCGCTGAGCTTCTCCTGGTACAGCTCGCGGTACTCCGGCGGCAGGAACTCGGTGTCGATGAACGAGGCGAGCTGCCCGATCTTCATCGCCGCGCCCTTCATCGTCCCGAGCGTCTCCACCATGCGCTCGGCGGCCTCGAGATGGCGCTTGTCGAGCTGTTCGGTTGCGCGCTCCTTCGAGCGGACGACGTTCGCCGCGCGGGTGCCCGCGTAGCGCGCTCCCTGCGAGCCGATCACGGTCCCGACCTTCGCCGTGCGGGCCACCCGCCCGGTCGGGATCCGCTCCTCCTTGCCCGCCATCGCGGCCCCAGCGTAACGGCTGCGACCCACGTGTCCTGAGCCGGAAGTTCCGCATCAGCTTCCCGAGTCGCTGGGCGTGGCTGACGACGGACGCGGGATGAGTCGATGCAGAGCATCGGCGATTTCCGCGGGTGGCGTCAGGCGCGTCCAGACACCGGGAAGGTGCGCGTGAACTTACGGACTCAGGGCACTAGACTGGCCGGCCGTCATGGCTTCCGCAAAGCGTCCATCGCTTGCCGTCGAGAAGCGCGAGGAGCGCGGTTCGCGCGCGGCTCGGCGCCTCCGGCGGGAGGGCTACGTGCCCGGCGTCGTCTACGGCGGCGGGAACGGCGAGTGCACCGCGTTCAAGGTCGGCTGGCGCGACCTGCGCACCGCCCTGGTCGCCGGCTCCGCCGTGCTCGACCTGGAGATCGACGGCGGCGGCGCGCTCCCGGTGATCGTCAAGGACCAGCAGCGCCACCCGGTCCGGGACCAGATCGTCCACCTCGACCTGCTCCAGGTCCGCCTCGACGAGAAGATCCAGTCCACGGTGGCCGTGGACCTGGAGGGCGGCGAGGAGGCACCCGGCGCGAAGGAGGGCGGCGTGATCGAGCACGTGACCCGCGAGTTGAACATCGAGGCCCTCCCGACGGACATCCCCGACCGCATCGTCGTGGACGTGTCGGGTCTGGAGGCCGCCGCCACCATGCACCTCTCCGCGGTCCCCGCTCCGCCCGGCGTCATATTCCTCGACGACCCCGAGGAGACCATCATCGCCACGGTCACGATCCCCACCGAGGAGCCCGAGCCCGAGGTGGAGGAGGAGACCGAGCTCGTCGGCGAGGAGGCCGAGGCCGCTGCCGAGGGCGAGGAGGTCGAGGGCGAGGCTCCGGCCGCCGAGGCGGCGCCCGAGGAGGAGGCCGGCGGCGAAGCCGAAGGCGGCGGCGCGGAGTCCTGAGCCTCTTCCGTCGGCGCCGGCGCGAGCGCGACGCGGACGGCGGCGGGCGCGTCGACTGGCTGGTCATCGGGCTGGGCAATCCCGGCCGCGAGTACGAGCGCACCCGTCATAACGTCGGCTTCGAGGTGGCCAACCACCTCGCCACCCGCTGGGAGCTCCCGCGCGCGAAGTCGAAGTACGCGGGGCTCTACACGGACGGGCGCATCCGCCCTGGGGGTCCGCGAGTGGGCGTCCTCCTCCCGCAGACCTTCATGAACGACGTCGGCCGCTCCGCAGGCCCGGCCCGCGGCGCGCTGGGTGTGCCGCTCGACCGGATCGTGGTGATCCACGACGAGATCGACTTCCCCTTCGGCCGCGTCGAGGCGCGGCTGGGCGGCGGACTCGGCGGCCACAACGGGCCCAAGGCGCTGAAGGAAGGTCTCGGCGGACCCGACTTCCACCGCGTGCGCGTGGGCGTCGGCCGGCCGGACACCACTGACTCGGAGGTCGTGGCCAAGTACGTCCTCTCCCGCTTCCGCGAGCCCGACGATCAGGTGCGCGGGCTCATCGAGGACGCCGCCCGCGAGGTGGAGCGCCTCGTGGAGGCCTCCGAACCCTGAGGTAGGGAGACCCAGACATCGGTAAGGCCGCCCGAGCTCTCGGCGCGGGCGACGCCGCCGTGAGCGCGGGCGATCGTCTCGACGATCGCGAGCCCCAACCCGGCACCGCCGCCGCTGCGGCCCGCATCAGCACGGCTGAAGCGGTCGAAGGCCCGGTCCAGGAACTCCTCGCCGAAGCCGCCGCCGCGGTCGGTCACGTGCAGCTCGACCGTGCCGCCGGCAACGAGCCGCGCCGAGAGCCGGACCTCGCCGCCTCCGTGGCGCAGCGCGTTCTCCACGAGATTCCCCAGCGCCTGCTCGAGCCGGAGCCGGTCGCCCTTCAACTCGAGCCCGGCCGGAGTGTCGACCTCGAGCGGCCGCGAGGCCGCCTCGGCCCGCCACGCGAAGCGGTTGCGCACGCTCTCGAGCAGCTCGCCGGCCGGGATCGGCTCGACGCGAAGCGCCAGCCCGCCCGCGTCGGAGCTGGCGATCAGGAGCAGGTCGCCCGCGAGCTGCACCAGCCGGTCCGTCTCGGCGCTGGCCTCTCGGAGCGCCTCGCGCAGCTCCTCCTCGCTCTCCGCGTGGTGGAGCGCGAAGTCGAGCTCGGCGCGCAGGAGCGCGAGCGGCGTGCGCAGCTCGTGGCCCGCCTCGGCAACGAACCCCCGCTCACGCTCGAGGGCCGACTCGAGCCGCGCAAGCATTCCGTTGAGCGTCGTGCCGAGGCGCTCCAGCTCGTCGCCCGTGGGCGGCACCGGCAGCCGCTCGCCGGGCCGGTCCGCGGAGATCGCGGCGGCCCGGCGGCGCATCGCCTCGACCGCCCTCAGCCCCGCGCCGGCGAGCAGGTACCCGAGCGCCGTCGCGAGCACGAGCGCGAAGGGCCCGGCCACGAGGAGCTCGGTGCGCAGGCTGCGAAGCGCCTCGGCGCGGTTCTCCCGGGTGGCGCCGACCACCAGAACCAGCCTCCGGCCGCCCCGATCGATGGGAAGTCCGAGCAGCCGCGCCGGTTCGTCGAGGCCGGGCACGCCCGCCACGTCCACGAACGTGTTGCCCCTGCTCGCGCGGCGCACCTCCGGCGGAGTGAGGAGCGGGCGGCGGCCGATAGGGCGGGTGGCGTCGAGCACCCCGGCACGCGCGTCGATCAGCTGGGCGAAGCTCTCGCCGCTCTCGATCAACCGCCCCCTCGACTCCCCGGCGAGCGATGCCGAGCGGTCTGCGAGCAGCGCCGAGAGGTCCTGCCCGCGC
The DNA here is from genome assembly GCA_005883295.1 of Actinomycetota bacterium. Lineage (GTDB taxonomy): Bacteria > Actinomycetota > Thermoleophilia > Solirubrobacterales > Thermoleophilaceae > AC-37. Next base: position 5,604 of record VAWV01000171.1, on the reverse strand, counting down.
AGCCGCAGGTCCTGGTTGAGGGCCCGGCTCAGGTCCGTCCCCAGCTTCTCGTAGAGGAACAGGCCCGTTCCGCTCAGCACGATCGCCATCGCAACCGCGAAGGCCGCCGCCACGCGGACGCGGATGGGCAGCCGCCTCATGTCGTCTCGCGGAGCCGGTAGCCCGCGCCGCGCACGGTCTCGATCGACTCGCGGCCGAAGGGGCGGTCAACCTTGTCGCGCAGCCGGCGGACGTACACCTCCACCACGTTCGAGCGCACCTCGTACGCGATGTCCCAGGCGTGCTCGATCAGCTCGAGCCGCGAGAGCACGTCGCCCGCGTGCCGCATCAGAGTCTCGAGCAGCGCGAACTCCTTCGCGGACAGCTGGATCTCCACGCCGCCGCGAGTGACCTCGCGGCCGGCCGGGTCGAGGCGCAGGTCCCCGACCTCGAGCACCGCGGGCCGTTCCGGCCGGCCGCGCCGGGCGAGCGAGCGAAGCCGGGCGTGCAGCTCGGCGAGCGCGAACGGCTTCACGAGGTAGTCGTCGGCGCCGCCGTCGAGCCCTCGCACGCGATCCTCGACCGCGTCGCGGGCCGTGAGGATCAGCACCGGCGCCCACACCCCGCGCTCGCGCAGGGCCCGGCAAACCTCGAAGCCCGACATGTCGGGCAGCATCAGATCGAGCACGATCGCGTCGTAGTCGACCCCGGCCGCCATGACCAGGCTCTCCTGGCCGCGGGTCGTGACGTCGGCGGCCCACCCCTCCTTCCCCAGGGAGCGGCGGATGACGCTCGCCATCCGGACCTCGTCCTCCACTAGCAGCACGCGCACGGCACGCACATTGTCCCGCGGCTTCGGTGAACCCCCGATGAACCGAGATCCGGCTGTCACTCGGGGTTCACATCCGCTCCCTACGGTCGCTCTCACATGAACGAGGAGGCGAGATGAGGAAGGCGATGGCGGCGCTGGGGCTGGTCGCGATCCTGGTGGCCGGCTGCGGGTCGGGCTCGTCGCGGACGCGCTTCTCGGCGCGCGTCGACAACCCGTGGTTCCCGCTCCGGCCGGGCACCACGCTCATCTACCGCGGCGTGAAGGACGGAAAGCCCTCGCGGGACGTGGTCACCGTGAGCCGCGGTTCGACCGTGATCGACGGTGTGCCCAGCGCCACGGTCAAGGACGATCTCTACCTGAAGGGCAAGCTCGAGGAGCGGACCACCGACTGGTACGCGCAGGACACCCCCGGCAACGTCTGGTACTTCGGGGAGGCGACGGCCGAGCTGAATCCCGATGGCAGTGTGAAGAACACCTCCGGCTCATGGCGGGCGGGAAGGGATGGCGCGCGGGCGGGGATCTATATGCCGGCGAATCCGCACCTCGGCCAGAGCGGACTCCAGGAGTACTACAGGGGTCAGGCCGAGGACCACTACCGCGTCAAGGACCTGGCGGCCACGGTGAGGACGCCGGCAGCCTCGTCGGCTCGCGCACTGCTCACCGAGGAGTGGACTCCGCTCGAGCCGGGGGTGCTCGATCACAAGCTCTACGTACGCGGGATCGGCACCGTGCTCGAGCAGACCGTCCGCGGGGGCGACGAGCGCAACACGCTCGTCTCCATCCGGCGGGGCTGACCGAAGCGGCTACCTAGACTTCCGACGGATGGGCCGCGCGGCGTTCGCGGGCCCTTCGCATGTCCATGTCCCTCCGCTCCCTGCTCACCTATGCCCACGAGGATGCCGGCGTCGCCACGCTTGCTCGCGCCGTCGCGCCCGGGGCAGGGGAGCGGGCGTTCGTGTCGTCGAGCATGCGGCCCTACCTGCTCGCGGCGCTCCTCGATGCCGAGCCCGAGCGCCCCGCGCTCGTGGTCGCGGGCGACGACCGCTCCGCTCGCGACCTCGCGGCGGACCTGAAGGCCTTCCTCGCGCCGCGGCTCGTGCGCTTCTACCCGGCCCGCGGAGTGCAGTACGAGTCGCACCTGGCGCCGGCGCCCCACCTGGTGGGCCTCCGGGTCGCCGCGCTCGATGCGCTGCTCGACCCGCCCCGCGAGGTGGGCGCCGCCGTGGTGGTGGCCTCCGCCGCCGCCCTGTGCGAGAAGGTCCCCGACCCGGCGCTCCGCCCACACGGCTTCGCCCTCCAGAAGGGCGAGCTGATCGACCTCGACGAGACCGCCGACCGGCTCGTGGCATGCGGCTACGAGCGGGTCGACCAGGTGGAGGAGCGCGGTCAGTTCGCGATCCGCGGCGACATCCTCGACGTCTACCCGGCCACCGAGGAGCGCGCGGTGCGCTGCGAGCTCTTCGACGTGGAGGTCGAGCGCCTCACGTTCTTCTCGACCTTCACCCAGCGCTCCCTGGAGGAGGCGGAGCACGTGGAGATCGCGCCGGCCGCGGAGATCGGCCCCGAACACCGGGAACTGGCCGAGATCGCGGCGACCGAGAGCCCGGCGGAGCGTCCGGACGTGGCCGAGCTGCTCCCCGTGGACCGCTTTCGCGAGCTGCTCACGCTGGTGCCGGGCGACGCCTTGCTGGCCGTTGCGGGGGACGAGGAGATCGAGCCCTCGCTGGCCGACCTTTGGCAGGACGTCTCGACCAGCTTCCACGACGCCGACGCGCACCACCTCTACGTGAAGCCCGACCGTGTCCGGGCGGAGCTCGACGAGCGCGCCGCGCTGCGCCTGTCGAGCATCTCCGGCGACCAGCCGCATCAGTTCCGCGCGCAGGGCGCCGACACCGCCGCGCGCTCGCTTCGGGAGGCCGAGCCCGAGCTGGAGAAGCTGGTCCGCTCGGGATACCGGACCGTCATTGCCTGGGCCAGGCGCGGCGAGGCCGAGCGCGCCGCCTACAACCTGGCGCGCGTGCGCGCCGCGTTCCTCGACGGCAAGCCCGCCCCGCACGAGCCGGGGCTGACCTTCGCGTCGGCCAGCCTCCGCGAGGGGTTCCTGGCGCCGACGATGAAGGTCGCGATCGTGCCCCGGCCCGGGGACCGGCGCGGCGGCGATCGCCTCGTTCACGGACCTGCGCGCCGGCGCCGCCGTCGTCCACGAGGACCACGGCGTTGCCCGCTTCACCGGCTTCGACACCAAGACCGTGGGCGGCGTGACGCGCGACTACCTCGAGCTCGAGTACCGCGGCGGCGACCGGGTCTTCGTCCCGAGCGACCAGCTGCACAAGATCAGCCGCTACGTCGGCGCCGACGCGTCGGACCCGCCGCTGTCGAAGCTCGGCGGTACGCAGTGGGAGAAGATGAAGATGCGCGCCCGCCGGGCGGCCCAGGCGCTCGCCGGCGAGCTGCTGAACCTCTACGCCGAGCGCCGCCGGCGCGCTGGTCACGCGTTCCCGCAGGACATCGACTGGCAGATCGAGTTCGAGCGTGCCTTCCCGTACCAGGAGACTGGCGACCAGCTCGAGGCCATCGAGCAGGTGAAGGCGGACATGGAGGAGGCCCGTCCGATGGATCGCCTGATCTGCGGCGACGTGGGCTACGGCAAGACGGAGGTGGCGCTGCGCGCTGCCTTCAAGGCGGCCACCGACGGCAAGCAGGTGATGTTCCTGGTGCCGACCACCGTCCTCACCCAGCAGCACTACGGCACGTTCACCGAGCGCCTGCGCGACTACCCGCTGCGCATCGAGATGGCCTCGCGCTTCCGGTCCGCGAAGGAGGTCGGGGCCGCGGTCCGCGACTTCCAGGAGGGCAAGGTGGACATCCTCATCGGCACCCACCGACTGCTCTCCCGGGACGTCCGGCCCAGGGACCTGGGGCTCCTGATCGTGGACGAGGAGCAGCGCTTCGGCGTGAAGCAGAAGGACCTGCTGCGCCAGCTTCGGCTGCGGGTCGACGTCCTGTCGCTATCGGCCACGCCCATCCCGCGGACGCTGCAGATGTCGCTCGCCGGCCTGCGCGACATCTCCGTGATCGAGACGCCGCCGGAGGGGCGGCGGCCGGTGCGGACGTACGTGGGGGAGTACGACGAGGACCTCGTCAAGCGGGCCATGGACCGCGAGCTGGCGCGCGGCGGCCAGGTCTTCTTCGTGCACAACCGCGTGGAGACGATCGACGAGACGGCCGAGCGCATCCGCGCTCTCTGCCCGAGCGCGCGGGTGTCGGTCGCGCACGGGCAGATGGCCGAGGGCGCGCTCGAGAAGGTGATGCTCGAGTTCCTGCGGGGCGACGCCGACCTCCTTGTCTGCACCACGATCGTGGAGGCGGGCCTCGACATCCCGACGGCCAACACCCTGATCGTGGAGCGCGCCGACCAGCTCGGGCTCGCGCAGCTGTACCAGATCCGCGGGCGCGTGGGCCGCTCCCGCGAGCGCGCCTACGCGTACCTCTTCTATCCGTCGTCGGCGGCCCTGACCGAGGACGCGGCGGCGAGGCTGGCCACCCTTTCGGACTACACCGAGCTCGGCTCTGGCTTCAAGATCGCGATGCGCGACCTGGAGATCCGCGGCGCGGGCAACCTGCTCGGCGACGAGCAGTCGGGCCACGTCGCCGCGGTGGGCTTCGAGCTCTACGTGGCGATGCTCGACGAGGCGGTCGCCGCACTGGGCGGAACATCGGCCGATGAAGCGCCCGAGCCCGTGCGCGTGGACGTCCCGGTCGACGCCTACGTGCCGGCCGACTACGTCCCCTACGAGGCGGCCAAGATCGAGATCCATCGCCGCGTCTCCGGCGCGCGGGAGGTCGCCGAGCTGATCCTGCTGCGCGAGGAGCTGGAGGACCGCTTCGGCGCGATCCCCGAGCCGCTGGAGAACCTGATCAAGCTCCAGGACGCGCGCATCAAGCTGGGCCGGGCCGGAGCGCGGCGCGTCGACTTCCGGGGCGGCCGCATGCGGGTGACGCCGATCGAGCTCGACTCGAAGGCCACGGGGGAGCTCCGGGCGGAGGTTCCCGACGCCGTCTACGAGTCGGGCCGGACAACGGTCGTCCTGCGCATGCCCGACGAGCCGCAGGAGCGATTCGCCGCGCTGGTCCGGGCGGCGGAGGTGGTGCTGAAGGTCGCGAGCGAGCCGCCCTCGAACCCGTGAGCCGGTGGCGCTCCTTCCGCTACCATCAGCGCCGCGCCGGTCAGGGGGGAGCGTCGTGACCGGCCCAGACGCGCTCCTCCAGGAACCCTCAATGCTTCGACATCTCCGCATCGCCGCGCTGATCGCCACTGCCCTCGCCGTGGCCGTGGCCGTGGCCGGCTGCGGCGGCGTGCCGTCGAACGGCGTGGCGAAGGTCGGCGACACGACCATCACGAAGACCCAGTTCAACCACTGGTTGAACGCCGCCGCCAAGCAGCAGGCACAGGCCCAGCCGGGCGCAGCCTCTGCCGCGGTCCCGGATCCGCCCAACTTCACGAAGTGCATCGCACAGAAGCAGCGCCAGCCGCTGCCGAGCGGAGCGCAGAAGCCGCCGGCCGCGCAGCTCAAGGCCCAGTGCAAGCAGCAGTACGACGGCCTGAAGCAGCAGACGATGCAGTTCCTGATCTCGGCCGAGTGGCTCCAGCAGGAGGCCGCGAAGCGGGGCGTGAAGGCCACCCCGGCGCAGGTCCGCACGACCTTCGAGCAACAGAAGAAGCAGGCCTTCCCGAAGGAGGCCGACTACCAGACCTTCTTGCAGCGCTCCGGCCGCACCGAGCAGGACCTCCT
>VAWV01000231.1 GCA_005883295.1 Actinomycetota bacterium | reverse complement strand
GACCATCGGCCAGACGACCACGCCGAGCGCGCTCAGCGCATCCTCGAGCGGCTGGAACTGGGCGGAGAGCAGCGGATCAATTCCCTCACCCGTCTTGTAGCCGGGCCAGAGCGCGTTGCGAAAGGATTCGATGACATGATCGGTGGCCACGCCCAGGTGCGTGACGCCGCCTTCGAGCATCCCGAGAATCGACGCGACGACGCCGCGCACCGCTCTCAGCTCCTCCGGAGCGGTCCGGTCGAAGGCCGCTGCCGGGGAGAAGAAGTGGCGGAATAGCTCGAACGTCCCGTCGACGAGATGGACGACCACGATCGGAACGATACGGCAGGGCGGCCGCCGAGGGAAGCAAAGAGCGGCGGGAGCCCGTTATTCGATCACGTATTTGGGGGTTGTCGAAGTACTACCCCGGATGTACGGTCTACGTGCCTCCCGGACAACCTTGATGGGGACCTAACCTCGCCAAGAGTCGCTTGTGCGCGAGACAATGTACCCACGACGGTCCACGATCGGCCCAAAACCACCCAACGTCGTCACCCCAAAACAAAAAGGAACCCCCCTCGGCACAGTCAGCGATTCACCGAGGGGATATTTCCTGCCTCCGAGCCTCGGAGGCCAACGCTCCAAGCACCCAGTCTTACCTGGAACTGGGCGGGAGCAGCGAGGGGGGCTGGCCCTTGACGCGAGCCGGCCGTGGTACGGCGCCGTGGCCTGCGAGGCGTTGTCAGCCGCCGCCTTCTCCTCTCTGGCCGAGGAAGCCAGTTCCCAGGCCTACTTATCTGGAATCCGGCCGGGCGCCCGCCCCCGTTTTCACACTCGCCTGACCCCGGTGTTCTATGCCTAGAGTGATGGGCGACGACGACCCCTTCGAGGCGGTGGTGGGAGCCCACCACGCCGAGATCCGCCGGTATCTGCTGCGGCTCACGGCGCGCGTGAGCGACGCTGATGATCTGTCCCAAGAGACCTTCCTCCGCGCGTTCCGCGCTCACCGCTCACTGCCGCCCGGGGCGAATGTGCGCGCCTGGCTCTTCGCCATCGCCACAAATCTCTGTCGCAACCACTTCCGTGCGCAGACGCGGCGGCACCGGGCCTACGCCGCGGCGGCCCTCGACCGGTCGGAGGCGGATCCCGTCTGGCCGGAGGGCGAGGCCGTGGCCGGCGAGACCCGCGCCCGCATCGAGGGAGTCGTCGCGGGCCTGCCGATCAAGCAGCGGCTCGCCTTCATAATGAGAAAGCTGCACGACCTCGACTATACGACCATCGGCGGCAGCCTCGACTGCTCGGAGGAGAGCGCCCGCGCCCATGTCTTCCAGGCGCTTCGGACGATCCGCCGAGGTCTGGACGGCCTCATCCTGGCCAAGACGGAGTCCCAGCCATGAGTTCCCCACATCCTGTCTGTCGTGAGATCGAACCGGACCTCCTCGCCGTGGCCTCGGGCGAGGCGGCGCCGGCCGCGGCCGAGCGTGTGGAGGGGCACGTGGCCGGCTGCGGCCCGTGCCGCGAGGAGCTCCGGCACTACCGCGCCGTCGAGGGGCTCGTGGGCGCGCTTCGGCGCGCCCCGCTGCCCGGGGACGATGCGGTGCTCGCCCGGGCCGAGCTCGAGTCGCGCCTGGCCGACCTGCGCCGCCGGCTCGTGAGCTTCGGGATTTTCTCCTCGCCCCTCGGTCCCATCCTGATCGCGCGCTCGGAGCTGGGAGTCTCACTCGTCAGGTACCTGGCGGGCAGGGGATCGGTCGCCTCCGAGGTCCGCCGGCTCCTCGGCGAGGAGGCGATCGAGGACCGCGCGGCGACGGACCCGCTCTACGCCGAGCTCGTCGAGTACATCGAGGGCCGGCGCACCCGTCTCGACTGGCCGCTCGATCTGCGGGGAGCGCGGAGCGACTTTCAGCGTCGCGTGCTCGACGCGACGGCCCAGCTCCCCTATGGCGCAGTCGCGTCGTATGCGGGCATCGCCCGCCGGATCGGGGCGCCGACCGCGGCGCGTCCGGTGGCCCAGGCTCTGCGCTGGAACCCCCTGCCCATCGTGATCCCGTGCCACCGGGTGATCGGAAGCTCGGGTGCCTTGGTCGGGTACGCGGGCAAAAAGGTGGCGCTCAAGCAGCGGCTGCTCGCGATCGAGGGCGTGCGGGCCGTGCCTGCCCGCGGTGACTTCCGGGTGCCGCGCGAGGCCATGTACGCCCTTCACGTGGGCGAGTCGGAGTACTGCCTGCCGATCTGCGGCTCGCTGGCCTCCAGTCCCTTGTCGGAGCTCGTGCTCTTCGGGTCGCGCGAGCGGGCCGAGGCCGCCGGCCTCGCGCCGTGTACGACCTGCCGCCCCGACCTGCATCCCCTCTCCGCCTAGCTGGCTCGCTCCCCTTTTTTGGGGAGAGGACAGGGCGAGGGGAATCTTCCGCCGGCTTCACGCCGCTCCCCCATCGGTGTCTTACAGAGCAGACGGAGGTGATAGGACAATGGAGCTGGCGAGTCTGACCGACCTTCTGTTCCTCCGCCGCGTGCTCAAGATCTCCGCGGCGGTCGTGCTGCCCGCCCTCGCCTTTCGGCGGGCCGGCGAGTGGCTCCGATCGCGTCGCCAGGCCCTCACCCGACCGCTCCCTGGCGCTGCCGGGCCGCGGCCCGCGTCGGGTCGCGCGAACGAAAGGGCGCTCCGCATCAGTCAGGCCCGTGGGAAGCTACTTCTGTGAGCGAAAGGC
>VAWV01000170.1 GCA_005883295.1 Actinomycetota bacterium | reverse complement strand
CGCCGCCTGAGCAGGCCGGGACTATCCTGGGAGCGGCGTGTTCAACATCGGCCCGCTAGAGCTGCTCGTCGTCCTGATCATCGCGCTGATCGTGCTCGGCCCCCAGCGGCTGCCGGAGGTCGCGCGCTCGGTCGGGCGCGGCATGCGCGAGTTCCGCTCAGCCCTCGACCACGACGACGAAGACGACTACGAGCCGGCGCCGGAGCCGACGTCAAAGCCGGAGCCGGAGCCAAAGTCAAAGCCGGAGCTCGAGCACGCGGCCGCCGCGCCGGCGACCGCCGGCGCCTACCAGAAGGAAGCCGAGTCGAGCGAGTCCTCGAGCTCCTCGAGCGGCCGCGTGTAGACGCCCGAGCTCAGGTACTTCCAGCCGTCGTCGGGGACGACGAAGACCACGTTGCCCTCCTCGAGCTCGTTCGCGGCGCGAACCGCGATCGCGGCGATGGCACCCGACGAGACACCGACGAACAGCCCCTCGTCGGCGAGCAGCCGCTTGGTCCAGACCACGGCGTCGCGGTTCGAGACGAAGATCTTCCTATCCAGCAGCGACAGGTCGAGGATTGGCGGGATGTAGCCGTCGTCGAGTGAGCGGAGGCCTTGAACCGCCTCGCCCTGAAGCGGCTCGGCGGCGACGATCACGGTGTCGGGGTTCTCCTCCTTCAGCCGGCGCGCGCACCCCATGAGCGTGCCACCGGTGCCGAGGCCGCCCACGAAGGCGGACACCTCGTCGAGCTCCTCGAGGATCTCCACGGCCGTGCCGTTGTAGTGCGCGAGCGGGTTGGCCTGGTTCCCGTACTGGTACGGCATGTAGTACGAGGAGTCGGCCTCGGCCATCTCGAGGGCCAGCGCAACCGCGCCGTTGGAGCCCTGCACACCCGGCGAGTACACGATCTCGGCGCGGTACATCCGCAGGAGATCGGTTCGCTCGCGGGTCACGTTGTCGGGCATCACGACCTTGAGCGGGTAACCCTTCCGCGAGCAGATCATCGCCAGCGAGATGCCGGTGTTGCCCGAGGTCGGCTCCAGGATCATCTGCCCCGGTCGGATGGCGCCGCTCGCCTCGGCGTCCTCGATCATGGCCTTCGCCACCCGGTCCTTGACCGATCCGGTCGGGTTGTAGCTCTCGAGCTTCGCGTAGATCCGCACGCCCGGCTTCGGCGAGAGCCGCCTCAGCTCGACCAGCGGCGTGTGGCCGATGGCCTGCACGATGTCGCCGTACTTCCCCCCGCACGGGCGGTTGTCGAGACGCGGCTCGATCATCGCTTCAGAAAGTGTAGGGCGGGCGCCGGGCCGCTCCGGCGATCAGCCGCCCGCCATCGCCGGCAGGATCACCAGCGTGTCGTCGGCGCCGACCGGCGTGTCGAGGCCCTGCAGGACCCGTACGTCCTCGTCGTTCAGGTAGACGTTCACGTAGCGGTTCAGCTGGCCGGCCTCGCCGAAGAGCTGGCGCTCGGTGTCGGGGTGCTGGCGCGCCAGCGCGCGGAGCACCTCACCCACGTCGGCGCCCTCGGCGGCGACCTGCTTCTCGCCTCCAGTGGACGACCGGAGGACCGGCGGGATCTTCACCGTGCTCATCGCGCTGGCAGCGTACCGGCGCGATGCTGATGCCGCGAAAACCGAGCAGTCCAAGAAAGAGGGGGTTGGCAAGTGCTCGGCACGGCCAACCCCCGATGACGCCGGGATGCGACGGTTTGCAGGGGCATCAGCCCGCGCCGGCGCAGAAGGCTTCGTAGTCCGGGAAGACGCCCATCTCCTCGTCGGAGATCGACTCCGGGTCGCGCGAGCAGACCGGGCACTCGGGATCGCGGCGGACCTTGAGCTCTGTGAACGTCGCGCCGAGCGCCTCGTACAGCAGCAGCTTCCCGATCAGCGGCTCGCCTGCGCCCGTGATCAGCTTGATGACCTCGGTGGCCTGCAGCATGCCCATCGTCCCGGGCAGCACGCCCAGCACGCCGTTCGCGCCGCAGGACGGTGCGAGCTCGGCGGGCGGCGGGGTGGGATACAGGCAGCGGTAGCAGGGCCCCTCGTAGGGGGCGAACACCGACAGCTGGCCGTCGAAGCCGAGGATCGACGCCGAGACAACCGGGACCTTCAGCCGCACCGAGGCATCGTTGAGGAGGTAGCGCGTGGGGAAGTTGTCGGCGCCGTCGACGATCACGTCGTAGCCCTCGATGATCTCCATGATGTTGGAGGCGTCGAGGCGGGTCTGGTACTTGACGACCTTGACGTCGGGGTTGAGCGAGTTGATCGTCTGCTCGGCCGAGTCGACCTTCGGGACCCCGATGCGGTCGTTGGCATGGATCACCTGCCGCTGCAGGTTCGAGAGATCCACCACGTCGTCGTCGACGACGCCGAGCGTGCCCACGCCTGCGGCAGCCAGGTAGAGCGCGGTCGGCGCGCCCAGGCCACCTGCCCCGAGCAGCAGGACCTTGGCGTCGAGGAGCTTCAACTGGCCCTCGAGCCCGATCTCGGGCAGCAGCAGGTGGCGCGAGTAGCGGCTGCGCTGCTCGGCGGTGAGCGCGCGCGGCGTCTCGACCTCGTAGCCGCGGTCCTTCCAGAGCGTGATCCCGCCGGTCATCGAGGCGACGTCCCGGTAGCCGAGGAGCTGCTCGAGGGTGTGGGCGGCCAGCGCCGAGCGGTTGCCCGACGCGCAGTAGAGGACGACCGGCTGCGACTTGTCGCCGGCCGCGCCCTCGATGCGCGACTCGAGGTGCCCGCGGGGCACGTGCACGGCGCCGGGGATGTGGCTCTCCTCGAACTCGTGCTGCTCGCGCACGTCGACCAGCAGCGGCCCCCTACCGTTGCCGTTCATGACCGCGTCGTGGACCTCGCGCGGGTCCACCTCGCGAATCTGCTCCTTGATCGTGCGTATCAGCTCTGAGCCGCTTGGCATCGAAATCCCGTAAAGATGATCGGCTTTTACTTCAGAAAGTGTAGCGCTGGCTCTCCAGCTCGGCGACCGGGGGCGAGGCCGGTCGTCGCCGTCCCGTGAACGCTTCACGAAAGCACATCGGGGCGCCTTTAAGGCGCCCCGATGAAGGACCCAAGGAGACCCAGTTGCAGATGCTGGGGGGCGCCCGCTGCCTGAACGCCTCACCCAGATCATCGGCGCGCGATGCGCGGGCCCATCTGGGGTCCTGACACCATCTTTGTGGTGAGGCCCAGGTACCTCCTCGCGCTCCTCGCCGTGAGCGGAATCGCCGTTGCCGCGGGCGTCGTGGCGGTGGTCCGTGCGAAGCACGACGCGGACTCAGGCGACTCCGGGGTGGTGACCGCCCCGGCCAGCTCGCGTTTCGACGGAGCCGTGCTCACGCCCGGCGCCCCAGTTCCACGCGTCGAACTCCGCGACCAGGACGGAAGGCCCGCCACGACAGCGGGCCAGCATGGCCGGCCGCTGGTGGTCGCCCTGCTCTACACGGGCTGCGGGAGCTGCCAGGTGATCGCGCAGCAGCTCAAGGGCGCGCTGGACGACCTGCTGCGGCCTGTGCCCGCGCTCGCGATCTCTTTGGATCCGTCGCGCGACACCCCTGCGCGCGCCCGCGCGTTCCTCGCGGACGTCGGGCTGGCCGGGCGGATGCGCTTCCTGCTCGGCTCGCGACGTGAGCTCGCACGGGCCTGGCCCGGCTTCGCCGCGCGTCCGCCCCACGGCCCGCTCGGGCGGCAGGTCCGCCTCGTGCTGGTCGACGCGCACGGGATCCAGCGAGTGGCCTTCCCTGCCGCCCAGGCCACGCCCGAGCGGATCGCGCACGACCTGCGCGCCCTCGGCGCGCGCTGATGCCCCTGCGGGCGATCCTCAGCCTCCGCCGCCCCCGTGCCGATGCGAGGGGGATGGACGTGAACGAGCTCGTGCTCGTCCAGGGCATGGCCGACACGAAGGCCACCCTCGGCGAGTGGAACAGGAGCCCGTGGCCGGTCTTCCGGACCTGGCTCTTCTGGAGCCTGATGACCGCGCTCGGGTTGCTCGCGGCCGTGTGGGTCGTCGCCAAGCTGTCGACCCCGGATCCCACTCCTGTGAGCCTGCCCGGCATCGGACGGGCGCCCACCATGGGCGACGCCGGTCACGTCCTGTTTCGCAACTCGCTGGTGCTCGCGCTCCATTCGATGGCATGCGTGGCGGGGTTCATGGCCGGGAGCACGCTTCCGCAGCAGGCCGCGCTGCGGAGCGGCTTCTCGCGCTGGATCCACGCGAAGTCGGGGAGGTTCGCGATCGCGTTCGTGATCGGGGCGACGACCTTCTCGCTCTGCACCCAGGCCTACGTCCTCGGGCACTCGGCATCGACGATCGCCTACCAGATGGGGATCAGCCCGGGCCGGCTCCTGATCGCACTGGCCCTCCACGCGGTGCCGGAGCTGACCGCGCTGTTCCTACCTCTCGCGGCGTGGGTGGTGGCGAGCCGCCGCGACGACTGGCACAAGCTCCTCGCGGCGACCATCGTGACCACTGCGGTGGCGGCGCCCGTCCTCGTGATCGCGTGCTTGGTCGAGGTGTACGTCTCGCCGCACGTGATCCGGGCGCTCGCCGGCTAGGACAGCTAGCTCCGGCAGGACATCCGGCTGGTCCTGCTCCGCGTCCGCCCGTCGCGGCCGTGGAAGCGCAGCTTGAACGTCCACCTCTTCGATCGGGGGCAGCGCTTCGGCGTCGTGAGGTAGCCCCTGAGCCTCTCGATCGCAAGGTCGAGACGGACGATCCTCACGTTGCCGCCGGGACCGCACTTGGGCTTCGTGCCAGTGGGCGCGCAGAGAACGGGCAGCTGAAGGTGCAATCGCCGGCCCCGAAGCTTGGCGCGCAACACCTGCACGTTCGCGCCGGCGGGCTCCAGGTAGAGGATCAACGCGCGGCGCGCGTTGAAGACCGTGATCCTCGTGTCGATGTCGGGGCTCCCCTTCGCGGCGAGGCGCAGCTTGGCGTGTCCACTGCCGACCCTCGACCCGGCGGCACAGACGCTTCCGCCGGAGCTCGCGATCTGCGCGCCCGAGGCCTTGCAGCGCGGCCGAGCCGAGGTGTCGAGCCGCGCGCCTCTCGGAAGGACGTCGTCCACGGACGAATCCCGCCTCGCGCGGCTCCCGCCGAACCACGTCACGGTCAGCGACATGCCCGAGGGCCTGCCGGCCTTGGTCGTGCCGAAGCCCTGCTCGAATCCACGCCTGCTCATCGCCACCGCGCCGGTCGCCGCGCCGAGCACGGCGACCACGACGGCCGTCCAGATCAGGTACCTGCCCACGTTTTCCTCCCCCGCTGGAGTTCGACTCAAGAGCGACTGATCGCTCTAAGTCGGTGTATCGGACGAGCCGTGGCGAAATTGCCGCCTGCGGGCCGCGCGGTGCGATCCTTCGCGGGTGCGACCGCCGGAGGGGCTCGAGCTCCCAGCACCCGAGTTTCCGGCCGGCCTCGACTGGCTGGGCGTTCCGTTCCTGCGCATGGACCGGCTGATGGGGCGGCACGCGGTGCTGGTCGAGTTCTGGGACTTCGCGCGCGTCAACTCGCTCCGCACGCTGCCCTACCTCCGCGCGTGGCACGACCGCTACGGCGAGGCCGGGTTGCAGGTGATCGGGGTCCACAGCCCGGGCTACTCGTTCGGCCGCGACCCGGAGCTCGTGGCGCGGGCCGTGGAGCGGCTCGGTGTCCCGTTCCCCGTCGCGCTCGACCCCGACTTTGCCGCCTGGAGGCTCTACGACAACCGCGGCTGGCCGGCGCGCTACCTGTTCGACCGTCGCGGCGTGCTCACGCACTTTCACCTCGGCGAGGGCGAGTACCAGGCCACCGAGCTGGCGGTCCAGGACGCGCTGCGGGAGATCGAGCCCGAGCTGGCGCTTCCCGATCCGCTCGAGCCGCTGCGGCCGGAAGACGCGCCCGGTGTGGAGCTCGAGCCGCAGACCGCCGACGTGGTGCTGCCCGCGGAGCGCGAGCGGCTCGAGCTGGTGCGCGACTGGGTGGACGGAGAGGACTGGATCGAGGCGGCCGACGCGGGCGCGTCCGCGCAAGCGAGGTTCCGGGCGGGCGGCGCCTGGGCCGTGCTCTCGGGCGCGGGGCGGGAGCCGGGGCTCTACGAAACCGACGGGACCGTGGTCGCCGACGAGGCGGGGCTCAGGCTGCACGCCTTCCAGTTCGAGCCCCTGCCGCCGTCGGCGGGCTGAGCCGGCTGCGGACTAGGAGGCGGAGCCGGCCAGCGCCTTGCGGATCTCCTTCGGGAGCATGAAGCGGACGTCCTCCTGGACGACCTCGAACTCGGACACGTCGGTGGTGCCGCGGGCGCGGAAGTGGTCCACCAGCCGCTGCACGAGCTCCTCGGGGGCGCTGGCGCCCGAGGTGATCCCCACCGTGCGCTTGCCCTCGAGCCACTCCTCGCTCACCTGGAGCTCGTTGTCGATCAGGTGGGCCTCCGCCCCGTGGTCGCGGGCCACCTCCACGAGCCGGTTGGAGTTCGACGAGTTGCGCGAGCCGATCACGAGCACGAGATCGCACTCGCGGGCCATCTGGCGGACGGCTGCCTGGCGGTTGGTGGTGGCGTAGCAGATGTCATCGGTGCGGGGACCGACAATCGCCGGGAAGCGCTCGCGCAGGCGGGCGATGATCGCGGCGGTCTCGTCCACCGAGAGCGTGGTCTGCGAGATGTACGCGACGCGCTCGGGATCCTCGACCTCGAGCCGGCCCACGTCCTCCTCGGTCTCGATCAGGACGATGTGCTCGGGCGCCTCCCCCATCGTCCCCTCGACTTCCTCGTGCCCGGCGTGGCCGACGAGGATGATCGTGTAGCCCTGCGCCGCGAACTTCTTCGCCTCCACGTGGACCTTGGTCACGAGCGGACAGGTGGCGTCGATCGTGGTCAGCGACCGCGACTCGGCGTTGCGGTGCACGCTGGGCGCCACGCCATGCGCGGAGAAGACGACCGTCTCGCCCTCGGGGACCTCGGTCTCCTGGTCCACGAACACGGCTCCGCGCGCGCGCAGCTGCTCGACCACGTGCTTGTTGTGGACGATCTCCTTGCGCACGTACACGGGCGGCCCGTAGAGCTCGAGCGCGCGCTCGACTGTCTGAACGGCGCGGTCGACCCCGGCGCAGTAGCCGCGCGGCGCGGCCAGGAGGAGCCTCTCGGGTGCGGCCATCACCGGAAGAGTCTAGGAGCCCAGGAGCAGCTGGAGGACGGATTCGCCCGTGGCGTCCAGGCTTCGCGTCGAGACCTGGGAGAGGTCGTCGCAGCGGCGGTGCAGGCAGGGGAAGTCGAAGTCGATGAGGTCGATCGCGGGCACGCCGCGGTGACGGAAGGGCAGGTGGTCGTCCGCCACCGGGCCGGTGGTCCGATCCGGGAAGGCGCCCCCGAACCCCGCGCGGCGGGCGGCCGCGCGCAGCCGCGACCAGAGGCGGGCGTCCGAGTAGCCCTCTCTCGGGAGGCTCAGGTGCCGGTTCCCGACGAAGTCGAGCAGGATCATCGCGCGCGCGTGCGGCCAGGCGCTCGCGGCCACCTTGCTTCCGCGCAGCCCGCGCCGGACGAAGACCGCCTCGGTGTCCGGCGTGCCCCGTGGGCTCTCCTCGCCGTCGAAAAGCGCGAACACCACCGTCGGCCGCACCTCGCGCGGCCCGAGCGTGCGGGCAAGCTGCACGGCCACGGCGGTGCCCGACGCGCCGTCGATGGCCCCCACGAAGCCGGGGATGTTCTTGGTGTCGTAGTGCGCGCCGACCACGACCACGTCCCCGGGGTCGCGACCCGGCACCTCGCCGACCACGTTCCGGAGGCCGCCCGGAGCGGGCTGGAAGCGCCCCTGCGGCAGCGCCCGCCGGAGCCGCTCGGCGAGCGCCCGTGAGGCACGCGAACCCGCCGGCCGAGGCCCGTAGCCCACCTGCAGCTTCACCCAGCGCATCGCCGCCGCGCCGTCGAAGCGGTTCGCCGGCGGCCGCGCTGTGATGGAGGCACCGCACCCGCAGGCGAGCGCGGCGGCGGCCAGCGTGGCGGCCCCGAGACACGCTGCGCGCATCGCGCTCAGGGTACGCTCCACGGGATGGCGCCCGCGCACAAGGACCGGCTCACCGCGGTCGACGCGTCGTTCCTCGCGCAGGAGGGCCGCTCGTCGCACATGCACGTGGGCTCGGTCCTGCTGTTCGAGGGTCCTCCCCCGAGCTACGAGGAGGTGCTCGAGGGGATCGAGTCGCGGCTTCACCTGGTGCCGCGCTACCGGCAGAAGCTCGCCTTCCCCCGCTTGCAGGCGGGGCGTCCGGTGTGGGTCGACGATCCGACCTTCAACCTCGAGTACCACGTCCGCCACACCGCCCTCCCTCAGCCGGGCGAGCTCGACCAGCTGCGGCTCCTGGCGGGGCGGATCTACTCGCAGCGGCTCGATCGATCGAAGCCGCTCTGGGAGACCTGGGTGGTGCAGGGCCTGGCCGACGGCCGCTTCGCGCTGATCACCAAGACCCACCACTCGATGATCGACGGGATCGCGGGGGTCGACCTGGCGAGCGTCCTGTTCGACACCACTGCGGTGCCGCGGGAGGTGGAGCCCGAGCCGTGGACGCCGCACCCGCAGCCCACGGCCGCGGAGCTGATCGCCGATGGCGTGAAGGACTTCGTCCAGGCGCCCCTGTCCGCGGCGGGTCGAGCGCTGGGCGCCATCCAGGATCCGGGCCGGGCCGTCCACGGAGTGCGCGAAGCGGCAGAGGGCCTCGGTGAGGTTGCGTGGGCCAACCTCAACCCGGCGCCCCGCACACCGCTCAACGTCCCCATCGGCCCGCACCGCCGTGTGCGCTGGGCCTCCTCCCGGCTCGAGGACTACAAGCGCGTCAAGAACAGCCTCGGCGGGACGGTCAACGACGTGGTGCTGGCCGTGATGGCGGGCGCGCTCCGGCGCTGGCTGCGATCGCGGGGCGTGGACACCAAGGGCGTCGAGCTGCGGGCGCTGGTGCCGGTCTCGATCCGGACCGAGGACGAGCGCGACAAGCTCGGCAACAGGATCGCGGCGATGCGGGGGCCGCTGCCGGTTTACGCGGAGGATCCCGTTGACCGGCTCCGGATCGTGACCGAGGCGATGACAGGCCTGAAGGAGTCCAAGCAGGCGCTGGGGGCCGAGGTGATCGCCGGGCTCACGGGCTTCGCGCCCCCCACGATCCTGGCGCAGGCGTCACGGCTCAACTTCTCCACGCGTGCACGGCCGGGAGCTCCAGGAGCTGGTGCCGCTGGCGTTCCTGCCCGAGAACCACGCCCTGGCGGTTGCGATCATGAGCTACAACGGCGGCATCACCACGGGGCTGCTGGCCGACTACGACGCCATGCCCGACCTCGAGCTCGTCGCCGGCGCGCTGGAGGAGTCGCTCGCGGAGCTGCTCGAGGCCGCGGCAGCCCCGGAGCCGTCGCCCGCCGGGGCCGCTCAGTAACCGAGCGCGAACTTCGCGTCCTCGCTCATCAGGTCCGGCGTCCAGGGTGGTGAGAACGTCATCGTGGCGTTGACGTCCTCGACGCCGTCCAGCTCGCCGACGAACTCCTTGATCTGGTCGGTCACCTGGGGACCGATCGGGCAGCCGGGCGAGGTGAGCGTGAACGTGACGTTCACGGTCCCACTGTCGACCTCGACGTCGTAGATGAGTCCGAGCTCGACGAAATCGAGCCCCAGCTCGGGGTCGATCACGTTCGCAAGGGCCTCGTTCACATCGTCCACGGAGGGCACGCGAATGATGTTAGTAGGGTGCGGTTGTGCCGCTTCTGGCCCTGATCGTCATCTTCATAGAGGTCCCGCTCGCGGAGCTCTACGTGATCCTCAAGGTCGCGGACGATCTGCTCGGGTGGCCCCTCACGCTGGCCCTTCTGGCCGCCGACTCGCTGCTCGGATCGTGGCTGCTCCGGTCGCAGGGGCGGGCGGTCTGGCGCCGTTTCAACGAGGCCGTGCGAGCGGGCCGCGTGCCACACAACGAGGTGATCGACGGGGTCCTGGTGATTTTCGGCGGCGCCTTCCTGATCACGCCGGGGTTCATCACCGACGTGCTCGGGCTGATCCTGCTCGTGCCGCCCACGCGCCGCATCGTGCGCCGGTCCGCGCGGCGCTACATCGAGCGGCGTGCGGTCGTGACCGCGTCCGGGCCCGCCGGGCGGCGCCGCCGCGGCGAGCGCGGCGGGGCGCGCGACTACGACGTGGAGGGCACCGCGACCGAGGTCGACTGGCAGACCCGTCGCCTCCCGCGGTGACCGAGCCCGCCGTATCGCTCGCGTTCTTCGATGGAGAGCGTGGGGTCCACGGGAGCCTGCGCTCGGGCGTGGCGGTGCTGTTCGAGGGCGACCACGGGCGCACCCTCGACGAGCCGCCCGAGGTCACCCGCTCGGATGGGTCGTGGAGTGCCGCGTCCGGCGACGAGCTGAGCCTGGAGTTCGAGGCGTCCGCACCGGGCGTTGACCTCGGCGGCACGACCGCGCATGTGTGCCGGGTGCGCGGGCGCGCCGGGGGGGCGGAGGTGGACTGCCTGGGCACGGCCGGCGAGACCACCACGGCCCCGGAGTGGGCGCAGCTCGACGCGCTGCGTACGGTGTCTGCACTGTTCGACGAGGGCCAGGCCGTGCTCGCCGCGGCGCGCCGCCCCCGCGGGGCCCTCGGCCATGGACAGGAGCTCATCACGGCGCACCTCGTGGGCGCGGGTGAGCCCGTGGCTGTCGAGGAGGCTCGCCTGTCCACCGTGTACGACGGCGACGGCCGGCAGCGAAGCGCCGGGCTCGAGCTGTGGCTGCCGGCCGAGGACTTCCCGCGGCGCGCGGTCGGCACGGTGCAGGCCGGGCTCTCCCTGTCGCTGGAAGGCCTGCGGGTGCACGTCGCGGTCTTCGCCTGGCGGATGGAGGGGCGCGACGGCCTGGGCGCGTACGACGTGACGGTGCGGGACGAGCCCGCGGCGGCCGCGTGATCAGGGCCGTCATCTCGGACTTCGGCGGCGTCCTCACCAGCCCGCTGATCGAGTCTTTCCTCGCCTACCAGGAGGAGTCGGGCGTCCGCTTCGAGGACCTCGGTCGCGCGATGATGCGCATCGCCGAGCGCTCCGGGGAGCACCCGCTGTTCGAGCTCGAGAAGGGCCGCATCACCGAGGCCGACTTCCTCTCTTCGATCGAGTCTGAGCTCAAGGGCCCCGTGAAGCTCGGGTCTCTCCGCGACACGTACTTCGCCCACCTCCGCCCCAACGGACCGATGATCGGCTACATGCGCGAGCTGCGCGATCGCGGGCTGCGGATGGCGCTCTTGACGAACAACGTCCGCGAATGGGAGCCGCACTGGCGGTCGAAGCTCCCGGACATCGACGAGATCTTCGAGGTGGTCGTGGACTCGGCCTTCGTCGGGATGCGCAAGCCCGAGCGCGGCATCTACGAGCTGACCCTCGAGCAGCTCGGCGACGGCGTGCACGCGGAGGAGTGCGTGTTCGTGGACGACACCGACGTGAACTGCGACGCGGCCGCCGAGCTCGGGATGCACGCGGTGCGCTTCCGCGACTCCGATCAGGCGATCGCCGAGCTGGAGGAGCTCCTGAGCCGGGAGGCGTAGCGGCTCACCGGGGTTGAGGCGGCGGCGAGATTCGCCGATTGAGCCCTCGATGCCCTCCGTCACCAGTGGTCGCGTTGCTGTCGCGCTCGCCGTCGCCGCGGTCGTCTGCGCGCTGATCGCCTACGGATCCCCGATGGGGATCGACTACGGAGCGCCGCCCTGCGCCCCGTACATCTGCGACGACGCGCAGCCCGCGATCGTCGCGCTGGCGCACGGCAAGGTGCACGACTTCTTCGCCAACCAGCCGCCGATGGGGAGCTTCTCGCTGGTCGTCCGCGCGCCGTTCGCCGCGGTGGGCGACGCGTTCGGGGGCCGCGACCTCGCGGTGTACCGCGCCGGCGTGTTCGCCTGCCTGGTCGGTCTCGGCCTGCTGGCCGTGTGGACCATGTCCGCGATGGCCCGCTTCTCCGCGCTCAAGTTCGGCCACCCCGAGGAGCTTCCCGGCGCGGCGCTGTGCGCGGGCGGCGTGCTCGCGGCGGCGCGCGGTCGCACGCTGCTCTCCGGGGTGCTCCTTGGCTGCGCGATCGCCACCAAGCAGTGGGCGCTGCTAGCCGTGCCGGTCGCGCTCGTGGCGGCTCCACGCGGGCGGGTTCGGATGTCCGCTGCAGCCGCGGGCGTGGCCGGTCTCTTCACGATCCCGATGATCCTCGCCGACCCGTCGCGCTTCTGGCTCGCCCAGAAGTCGGTGGGCATCGCCACGACCTTCCAGAACACCGTCACCGCCAGCAACATCTGGTTCCCGTTCGCGCGCGGGACGACGGCGCCGACACTCACCCCCCACGGCAAGGACGTAACGACGCAGTACTCGCTGTCGCACTCGCTCGGCCACCTGACCCACCCGCTCGTGGCACTGCTCGCGCTGGCCGCGATCGGGGCGTACGCGTACCGCCGCCGCGAGGCGGCCGGCGACGAGGCGCTCCAGCTGCTCGCCCTCGTCTTCCTGATCCGGTGCGTGTTCGACCCGCTCACCTACAGCTACCACCATGCCCCATTCCTGGTCGCCCTCATCGTGTACGAGGGGCTCCGCAGGCGGGTGCCCGCGATGGCCGGCTACGCGATCGCAGCGCTGCTCGCGATGACCTACCTGGTGGTGCCGACGCACAACACCGCGCTGATCAACGCGTTCTACCTCGGGTGGTCACTGCCGCTGCTGGCCGCGCTGGCACTGGCCACGCTGGCGCCCGAGCGGATGGAGAGGATCGCAGCGCGGCTGCGCCTTCGTCGGTCGGCTAGCGCCCTCGCCTGACCACGAGCAGGGCCGGCGGATCGCCGAGCACGTCCCGCCCCAGCTCCACGCGACTCACCGGGTGAGGCGCGCCTGCCCGCAGCTCCAGGAGGCGGAAGCCGTGATAGGTGCGCGCCCAGGCGGGGGTGAACCCCGGCGGGAACCGGGGGCCGCTCCGGACCGGCGCGAGCTCGCGCCGGCCGATCCGTGCCGGCTCGACCGCGACCAGGATCCGGTCCGTGAGCACCGGGCCCGGGACCTGGTGGCGGCCGAGGTAGACGGCCGCCACGGGCGCGTCCAGGGCGGGGAAGGCAGCGGCGGGCTCGACCGCCGCGCCGCGCGGCACGACGCGGGCCGCCCCGCGCCAATCCGGGTTCTGGTAGCGCCAGTCACTCTCCACCCACACGATCGCGGCCACGCCCACGGCGACGTAGAGGGCGAGCGGCAGCCCGCGCAGGCGGAGGAGGCCCACTGCGACGAGCGCCGCCAGGCAGGGCCAGGCGATCAGCATGTTGCGCCCCAGCAGCCGGTCCTCGATGTCGGTCAGCGACAGGAGCAGCGGCACTCCGATCGTGATCCCGGCGAGCAGCGCGGTGGCCCTGAGCGGCGCCGAACGGCGGGCCGCAAGCAGCCCGCCCGCCAGCCCGCCGGCCGCCAGGACGAGGCCAATGGCCTCGAGCCAGGCGCGCGGCACGTTGGGCCCCATGGCCAGCTGGCGACCCGCCTGCTCGATCCGGTCGCCCAGCGCGAGCGACCCGATGAAGTCGGTGCGGGCATCGGTCTGCGCCGAGAGCACAGGGATGAGCGGTGCGGCGAGCACCGCAGCGGCGGCGCTCCAGCCGAGCGTGCGCCGGCGCGCCTCCGGGAGCCGCCAGAGGAGGAGGACGACCTCGGCGACCACCAGGAACGCGCCGAAGTAGTGGGTCCAGACCACGGCGGCCGCGGCCAGCGCCCAGCCGAGGAAGCGGCGGGGGGTGGGCCGCTCGAGCACGAGCGAGGTGGCCCAGATCGAGATGAGCGACAGCAGGACCAGCAGCGAGTAGGCC
>VAWV01000268.1 GCA_005883295.1 Actinomycetota bacterium | reverse complement strand
GGCTCCTCGCGACGATTGCCGACGAGCGGGGGGACGCGGTCTCGCAGGCGGTCGGGAAGCGCGTGTACGCGCTCCTGCCGGGCAGGCTCGACGGAGCCCGCCGCCTGGCGAGCCGCCTGAGCCGGCACGGCGTCGTCGGGCTGTCGTCCGAGTACTCCGACCCGCGTGACCTGCGGCGCGCACTCGAGGAGGCGGAGCTCGTGCTCGACGTGACCGCCGACGGCCGCGCGCCGGAGGACGCCATCTCGGGCGGCACCTACCGGCTCCTGTTCAGGGTGCTGGCCAGCCACCCCGAGGAGGTGCGCAGCTTCTACGAGGACACCGTCGCCGCGATCGTCCGCTACGACGAGCAGTACTCGACCGACCTGCTCGGGACGCTCCAGGCTTACCTGGCCGAGAACTGCAACATGAACGCGACAGCGGCGGCGATCTACGCGCACCGCCACACGGTGAGCTACCGGCTCGAGCGCGTGAAGGAGCTGACGGGGCTCGATCCGACCTCGTCCGAGGACCGCGAGCGCCTGGGCCTCGGGCTCAAGGCCCACCGGATCATCGCCGCGCGGCTGCCGCGGTAGCGAAGCTCCTCACGAGCTCCCCATACTCGCGCGCGTGCGTGAGATGGGGGAGGTGCCCGGCGCCGTCGATCATGTGGATCTCTGCGTTCGGCAGCGCGTCGGCGAGGGCCTCCGCGATCGCCCGGAAGAACGGCGCGCCCTCGCTGCCGACAGAGATCATCACCGGCCGCTCGAACGACGCGAGGCTCGCCGTGTCGATGGAGAGCGCCGTGGCGTCGGCCATCTCGTCGCGCCACGCCTGGCCGTTCGCGCGGAAGCCCTCGCGCTCGTCCTCCGAGAGCCAGTCCCAGGCGCCCTCCCCGAGGGAGGACTCGGCGAACGCCTTCGGGTCCATGCCACCCGTCTGCTGGCCGCCGCCACCACCCGGCGCTCCGCCCAGGACGCCGGGCAGCGCGGGCTCGTGCAGGGAGAGGCTCTTGAGGTCGGGCTGTGACGTTGCCAGGCGAAGCGCGATCGAGCCCCCGAACGAGCCGGCCACGACGTGCGCCGGACCATGGAGCAGGCCCGCGAGGTCGTCGACGTCATCCTGGACGTTCGTGTGCCGGCCGCCGCTCCGCCCGTGACCGCGGCGGTCGTAGAGGAGCACCGCAAACGTGTCCTCGAGCTCGGCTGCCAGGCGCAGCCAGTGACGGCTGTCCGCCCAGGAGCCGTGGACGAGGACGAGCGGCTCCCCGGAGCCGGTCGTCTCGTGCTGCAGCACCGGGTCAGCGTACGCTCCGATTCCATGCGACCGCCGGCCGGCCTCTGCGACAGCTGCCGCCACCAGCGGATCGTGCGCAACACGCGCGGGTCGGAGTTCTCGCTCTGCGAGCGCTCGCGGACTGAGCCCGAGTACCCGCGCTACCCGCGGCTGCCCGTCACCAGTTGCGCGGGCTACGAGCACCGTCCTGCCCGCGGGTCGCTATCCGGCCCGTAGGCAGGATCGCTTGGAGCTAGGGGCCGCCCGTACCCTCTACGACGGTCTTGCCGTCGGGTCCGATGTGCGCCTGCGGCGGTCGCTGGGCGACCTCGCCCGTGAACACGCCGCCGATCTTGCCCCCGGCCTGCGCGGGCACCGCCTTGGCCTTGCCGGCCAGCCCGGCGTTCACCTGGTAGCAGACGCGGTAGGGGCCGGACTTGACTGCGGTGACGTTCCACCGGAACGTGACCATCCCGCCCGCAGCGAGCGGTCCGAGCGGGTACGTGTCGAGGTACGCGGACGAGCGCTCGAGCGGGTCGAGCCGGCCGTGGTCGTAGTTACGCGGCGTGCGGGTGGGGAGCGTGTTGACCACGAACTGCGGACGCTCCGGGTCGGCCACGTTCGGGTAGGTCGTCTTGAACATGAACCCGCTTTGGGGCACCCCCGCGCACTTCACCGTCACGGACACGTTGGGGATCTTCTTCGGCCCCGGGTTGCGGACGACGATCTCCAGGTTCGATGTCGTGGCCAGGCGCTGGGCGGAGGGGAAGCTCGCCGAAATGACCTCCACGGGGAAGTCCCCCTTCGGCTCGTTCGCGTCCTGGCGCGGACCACTCCCGCACCCTGCCAGCGCGATCGCCGCCAGGCCGATCGGGACGAGAACTGGCGGGCCGACACCCCGCTGCGGCGCCATCCTCCCCAAAGCCGCCGCAAGATACCACGGGGTAGGCGCGCTCAGACGCAGCGTAACCGTGTCCTAACGGTTCTCTGTTGGCACCCGCAGGTCGAATGCCGTACGCTTTCTGGTCGCAGTCTGCGCCGCCGGCGGCGCGGCCGAGCAGGGAGGACATTCGAGTGGTTCGGGCAGTAGCAGACCGAGCGTTCTTACCGACCAAGAACCTGCTCGAGCAGGTGGGGGACATGATGATCCTCACCGGCAAGACCATCATGTCCGCGCTCCGGCCGCCCTACCCGTACGGCGGCGAGTTCGTGAACCAGTTCCTGTTCGCGCTGCGGCTGTGCTGGTTCCCGCTGCTGATCTCGACGATCGCCTTCGGGTACGGCGCACCCGGCCTCCAGGCGGGCAACTTCCTCGTCCTGTTCGGGGCGATCGACAGGCTCGGCGGCTTCTTCGTACTCGCCACGATCCGCGAGTTCGCCCCGTTCGTGACCGCGATCATCCTGGCCGGCGTCGCCGGCACGGCGATCACCGCCG
>VAWV01000169.1 GCA_005883295.1 Actinomycetota bacterium | reverse complement strand
CATCCTCGAGCTCGTGGAGCCGGAGCTGATCGTCCTGCGTTCGGACCCGATGCCGGAGGTGGGCATGCACGAGCCCACGGTTGTGCGCGTGGAGTTCCACGACCACGGTGCCAAGACGCGCATGACGCTCAGCGACGGTCTCTACCCGCCCGAGGGGCGCGGCGGTGCCGAGGCCGGGTGGAGCGCCGCCTTCGACAAGCTCGCGGCGCTCGTCGCCGGATAGGGAACGCTACGCGGCTGCACAGGCGCGGACCAGCCCGAGCGTGTACGGGTTGCTAGGCGGCGCCCGGCCCTTCGGTGTGGTCGGGGTGATCTCGTAGCCCGTCGCGGGTTCGAAAGAGCGCCGTTTCTTTCGTTCGGAGCGGAGAGGGCGGGATTCGAACCCGCGAAGGAGCTTGCACCCCTTACTCGCTTAGCAGGCGAGTGCCTTCAGCCACTCGGCCACCTCTCCCTGGACGGACGATTCTAGGCGCCGCGGGGAGCCCGGTCAGCGCGGGTCGGCTCGGTCCCCTCGACGCTCCGCGACACTTACGCCACCATGCGACGCGCCTTGCTGTACGCCGCCGCCGCCATCGTCGTGCTGCTCGTCGCGAGCCAGCTGGCCGTACCCGCCTACCTCGAGCATCGGGCCGAGAAGCGGCTCACGGCGAAGGGTGGCCACGCCCAGGTGACCATCGATGCGCTGCCTGCCGTGCGCCTGCTCTTCAACGACGGGAGCAGGATCAAGGTGCGCGGTGACGGGCTGCACGTGGACCTCCTCAACGCGAACGGCAACAGCCAGGTGTTCGGCGAGCTCGACCGCTTCAACCAGGCCGACGTGCGGCTCACCCGCATGTCGGCGGGACCGTTCGCGGTGCGGCAGGTGACGATCGCACGCCACAGCACTTCCGACCCCTACGCGCTCGTGATCAGCGCCTCGGTCACGGCCCGCGCGCTCTCCAGCTACGCGGGCAACGAGCTGGCCGGGCCCGTGGGAGGACTCATTGGGAAGATCGCCAGCGGGGTGGTCCCGTTCTCCGCGGAGCCGATCCCCGTGGAGGTCGACGCGAACATCCGCAGCCGCGATGGCCGGCCCGAGGTCGAGACCGTGGACGGCTCTGTTGCGGGGGTATCCGCCGGGCCCCTCGCCGCCGCGATCGCGGCTGCCATCGCCGATCGGCTCTGACGCAGTAAGGTCGGACGGGTGCCGGCCGACGACGAGCCGACGACCCAGGAGCTTCGCCTCGAACAGCTGCGGCGCGAGGCCCGGGAACGCAAGCAGGCCGAGGCCTCGATCGAGGACGACGAGGCGGAGCAGCACGAGCGCCGTGCACAAAAGGCCAGCTACCTGAGGGAGAAGCTGGAGGAACGCGCGGAAGCGGAGCGAGAGGCGGAGGACATGGAGCACGACGAGCGGGCCGACGAGCTAGAGCGGGAGACGGAGCAGCAGGCCGAGCGCAGCGAGCGCCTGGAACGGGAGATCGATGAGACTCGCTCCGACTGGGAGGCCAAGAAGTCCGACCCCAGTGCCCCCGGCGCCACCGAGCCCGAGGCATCCGGCGCCCACCAGCTGGAATCCGAGGATCCGGCGTCGGGTGAGGCGAAGGGCGAGGAGAGGCAGGCCGAGCTCGAGGACGCCGCCCAAGCGGACGCCGAACGCGAGGAAGAGGAGCGGTAGCCGCCGCACTGGAGCGGGTAGAAACGCGACGCGATGCAGACGAACGAGCTGAGCAACGAGCTCCTACGCCGCCTGGCGGACTTCCGCCCCGACGGCGCGCGCGTGCTGAGCCTGTTCCTCAACCTGGATCCGTCGCAGTTCGGGACCGCCCGTGCGCGCGCGACCGAGATCAACTCGCTGGTGGACCAGGCCGACCGCTGCGTTCGCGAGGCGGCCGGCCTCGATCACGGACAGGAGGTCGCGCTGCGTGAGGACGTCGAGCGCGCGCGCCGGTTCCTGAACGGGACCGACTTCGAGGGCGCCCACGGCCTCGCCCTCTACCTGTGCGGCCCGGCTGACCTGTTCGAGCCGATCAAGCTGCCCCGACCGATCGAGACGCGGGTCTGCCTGAACGACTCGCCCTTCGTGGAGCCGCTCGCCGAGCTCGCCACCCGCGGGAGCTGGTGCATCCTGCTCGTCAACCGCCAGGTCACGCGGATGCTGCGCGGGTCGCGCGAGCGCCTCGACGAGCTCCCGCCGATCACCGACGAGGTGCATGGCCAGCACGATCAGGGCGGGTGGTCGCAGGCGCGGTACCAGCGCAGCGTCGACAAGGAGGTCCACGACCACCTAAAGCGCTCGGCTGACATCGTCTTCCGCCGCTTCAAGCGCTCCCCCTTCGAGCGCGCGCTGGTGGGCGGGCCGGAGGAGATCATCTCGGACTTCGAGCAGAAGCTCCACCCATACGTCCGCGAGCGCATCGCGGGGCGCGTGAAGGGCGACGTGGAGAACACCACCGCCGAGGATGTGCGCCGAGCGGCCGCGCCGGCGATCGACGAGATCGACCGGGTGCGCGAGCGCGAGGCCCTGGACCGGCTCGAGGAGGGTGTGGGCTCGGGTGGCCGCGCGGTGGTCGGGATCGAGGACACGATCGAGGCGCTGAACGAGCGCCGCGTGGGCACGCTGCTCGTCGTCGACGGGCTGACCGCGCCAGGGGTCTTCTGCCGCAGTTGCGGCTGGGTGGGCGTGCAGGACCTGAAGCGCTGCCCGGCCGACGGCGGCCCCCTGGAGCGCCGCGACGACGTCGTGGAGAGCGCCATCGAGCTGGCGATCCTCCAGTCGGCCGAGGTCCTCGTGAGCCGCCACTACCGCGACGAGCTCGAGCGCCGCGGCGGTGTCGGCGCGGTGCTCCGCTTCTAAGACGGGTCAGGGCGGCGCCGGCCCGCAGCGCGCACATGCGCGCCGCGGCCGTGCCGTGTTACCTCAGGGCTGCTCGGTTAGTAGCGGCCGAACCGGCCTCCGAGCCCGTACCCACCGCTCGGGACGCCGGCCAGCAGCACCAGGATCGCCGCGACGATGCCGACGATCGCGGGCAGCCCCAACGCGACGCAGATCGCCCATACGAGCGCCGCGAAGAGCACTGCTATGAGGATTCCGATCATCGTTGGACTCCTTCCCTCATTCCAGGGCGCGTATTTCGGGTGCCCTGGGCTGATTGTTCCCGTACCTAAAGGAGTCCAAGCCCCCCAGTTGGGTTAACGGCCCGTTA
Source organism: Actinomycetota bacterium (assembly GCA_005883295.1). Taxonomy (GTDB): domain Bacteria; phylum Actinomycetota; class Thermoleophilia; order Solirubrobacterales; family Thermoleophilaceae; genus AC-37. Next base: position 8,066 of record VAWV01000169.1, on the reverse strand, counting down.
CAGACCGCAATCTCCCTCTCACCCACGATGAACGAGCGGCGTTTGCGGGAAACTAAGGGGCATGCCCCGATCGATATGGACCGGCGCGATCAGCTTCGGGCTGGTCAACGTCCCGGTGAAGCTGTACAGCGCGGTCTCCAAGAAGACCGTTCGTTTCCACCAGCTCCACGCCGCCGACGGCGTGCGCATCCAGCAGAAGCGGATGTGCCCGGCCGACGGCGAGGAGGTCCCCTGGGACGACATCGTGAAGGGCTACGAGATCAGTCCCGATCGCTACGTGGTGGTCACCTCCGAGGAGCTCGAGGCGCTCGATCCCAAGAAGACGAGGACGATCGACATCGAGGAGTTCGTCGACCTGAGCGACATCGACCCCCTCTACTACGACCACCCCTACTACCTGCTCCCCGGGCAGGGCGCCGCCAAGCCGTACAAGCTGCTCGTTGACGCGATGGCCGACGCGGGCAAGGTGGCGATCGCGCGGGTGGTGATCCGGACCAAGGAGCAGCTGGTGGCGATCCGACCGCTCGAGGGCGTCCTGGCGATGGCGACCATGAACTTCGCGGACGAGGTCGTGAACCCGGACTCGTTCGACGAGACGCCCGGCGACGACGTGGACACCACCAAGCGCGAGCTCGACATGGCACGCCAGTTGATCGAGAGCCTGACGGCCGAGTTCGATCCCGAGAAGTTCCACGACGAGTACCGCGAGGCCGTGCTCGACCTGATCGAGCGCAAGGCGGAGGGCGAGGAGGTGGTGCTCCAGCCGGTCGCGGAGGAGCCCGAGAAGGTGCCCGACCTGATGGCCGCGCTCGAGGCGAGCCTCGACGCCGCCAAGAAGGAGAGCGGCGGCGCACGTTCGCGGCGCCGCGGCGCCGAGGACGGCGCCGGCGCCAAGAAGCAGCCTGCACGTCGCGGCAGCCGCGCGAAGTCCAAGAGCTGACCGAGCTCGGTCAGTGCTTCAGGTCACCTAGCCAGACCGCACGGTCTGCGAACATCGACGGGCGATGGCCGCCGTGAGCAGCCTCCCGCCCGGCCCCAGGCTCCCGCGCCTCGTGCAGACGCTCGGGTTCATCCTGAGCCCGCGCCGCTACCTCCGCTGGGCCCACCGCCGCTACGGCGACGTGGTGACCCTGAGCACGCTGTTCGACTCGCGCTTCGTGATGGTGTTCGAGCCGGAGATCGTGAAGCAGGTGTTCAAGGGCTCGCCCGACCAGCTGCGCGCGGGCGAGGCCAACGCACTGCTCGGTCCGGTGCTGGGCGAGCGATCGGTGCTGCTCCTGGACGGCTCGGAGCACATGCGCCACCGGCGGCTGATGCTGCCCGCCTTTCACGGCCAGCGGATGAAGGCCTACGACTCGATCATGCGCGACGCGGCCGATCGGGAGATCGACTCGTGGCCGGTGGGCGAGCCGTTCGAGCTCCTTCCCGCGATGCAGGCGCTCACCCTCGACGTGATCAGGCGCGCGGGCTTCTGCGTGAGCGAGGGCCAGCGCTACACCGAGCTGCACCGCGCATTGCGGGCGATGCTCCAGCCGATCTCGCGACCCGTCGGAATATTCGTGCTCACGATGTCGATGAGCCGCCTGCGGCGCGGAGACGGGATCCGCAGGTTCGAGGAGCGCCGCGCACGCGTGGACGAGCTGATCTTCGACGAGATCGCGAAGCGGCGCGCGCTTCCCGACCTCGAGGAGCGCGAGGACGTGTTCTCAACGCTGCTCCTCGCCCGCGACGAGGACGGGCAGCCCATGACCGACCAGGAGATCCGCGACGAGCTCGTAACGCTGCTGGTCGCCGGGCACGAGACGACCGCGACCGCCCTGGCCTGGACCCTGGACCTCCTGCTGCACGACGACCGCGTGCTGACCAAGCTGCGCACGGCGCTCGAGTCGGGCGACCCGGACGGCTACATGGACGCCGTGGCGAAGGAGTCGCTGCGGGTGCGGCCCGTGATCCCGGGAATCGGCCGCAAGGTCCGCGGGGAGCCCTTCGAGCTCGCGGGCTACCGGATCCCGCCCGGCGTGGAGATCAACCCGTCGATCGCCGGGATCCACGCCCGCCCGGATCGGTATCCGGAGCCCGCCGAGTTCCGACCCGAGCGGTTCCTCGATGAATCTCCGCCGGACACCTACACGTGGATCCCGTTCGGCGGCGGAGTGCGGCGCTGCCTCGGCGCGAGCTTCGCGCTGTTCGAGATGCGCGTGGTGATCGAGCGGGTGCTCGAGCGGGCGGCGCTCGCCGCGGTTCACCCCGAGCCCGACCGGGTCCAGCGCCGGGGGATCACGATGGTGCCGGAGCGCGGCGTACCGGTCACCCAGGCGCGCGCGCCGCGACCGGCTGCCGAGCCGATGCGGGAGGCACAGGTCGCCTGAGCGGCCAGCTGCGTGCGCCGTCGTGTTGGCGTGCGCCGTGCTTGTGACCGGCTGTGGCGGCCGGACGGAGAAGCGCTCGCCGGCGCCGCCGCGGCCCGAGCTGTTCGGCCCGGATCCGCGCTACCGGCCGCCGGCCTTCGGACGCGCGGTGGAGCGCGCGCGATCAGTTCGCGGGCTCCGCTGCACCCGGTCGAGGCCGGCGCGGTTCCTCGCACACGTCGAGATCTTCGTCGACGGCCGCGTGGTCCTCATGCCAGCGGGCATCGGGATCGCGCCGCCGCATGTCCGCCGCGGTGCGTTCGTCGTGAGCGGCCGCTGCGACTACCCGCTGCGCACGCGCGAGCCCACCGGGCTGGTGGAGGTGGCGCCCAGCCCGCAGTTGACGCTCGGCGACCTCTTCGCCGTTTGGGGCCAGCCGCTGTCCAGCCGTCGCGTTCTCTCGTTCCGCAGACCGGTGATGGCGTTCGTCGGCCGCGGCCGCGTGGCCGGGGACCCTCGCCGTATCGAGCTGCGTCCGCACCTGGTCGTCACGGTCGAGGTCGGGCGCTACGTGCGGCCCCACTTCCCGTACGTCTTTCCGCCCGGGCTCCCAACCGTCCGGCCGTAGGAGAGGCCTTCGTTACGCTGGCTCGCATGCTCAGGACGAGGGCCGGGCTCGCGGTGGTCTGCGTCGCGGCGCTCGCCGTGCTCGCGCCGGCTCTGGCGCGCGGAGACTCCGACCCCGCGAGCGACTTCCTCCCCACCCAGAACGTCTTCCTGCCCTACTCGCCGCGCGTGTCGGCGCCGCTCGTGAGGGATCTCCAGACGATCACGACGCTCTCGGCCAAGGCCGGCTACAACATCAAGGTCGCGATCATCGCCAGCCCCACGGACCTTGGCGGGGTGCCGAACCTCTTCAACCAGCCGGTCCAGTACGCGAGCTTCCTCGGCCGGGAGATCAGCTTCAACGGCAAGCAGCCCCTCATCGTGGTGATGCCGGTGGGCATCGGAACCTTCGAGGCGGGGCCGAAGGCCGCGCCCGCGGTCGCCGGCATCAAGGTCGGCTCCGGGTCGGACGGGATGGCGCGCGCCGGGATCGACGCGGTGATGAAGCTGGCGTCGGCCGCGGGCCATCCGATCCATGGCTTCAAGCCGTCTGCCGGCGGGTCCGGCGGATCCGGCTCCGGCGGATCGAGCGCGCTGATCTTCGGCGTGCCGCTGGGCCTGCTGGTCATCGGCCTGGCGATCGTCACCTACCGCAGGTCGGCCATGGGCGAGGAGGAAGAGGCCGAGGCGTAGGCCCAAATGAACTGCTCGGCGGGAGGCCAGTCCGGGCGCGTCCGAACGTGCCTCGGCCGATGAGAATGCAATTGACGATCACTATGAACGTCAAATGCATTCTCGTCCGGTTCGGGAGATGCCCCGGGTGTCGAGAGTGCAGTTGTGCGCGTATAGCGCGTACAACTGCACACTCGCCCAGCTCTGCTGTGCGCGTCAGTGCGCGTGCACGCCCAGCGTGAGCGACACCAGGCTCGCGATCGTCAGCCCGATGCCCACGGCCGGCCCCGCGCGCTGGGCGAAGCGGACCACGTGCGGTCGCAGCGATGGCCACCGCACGAGCGCAAGGATCAGCAGCACGATCGCCTGCTCGTCGAGCGTGGCCAGAGTGTCGAGCGGGCCGACCGCCTCGGGCCGCCCCGCGTGCGGTCCGATCGGCAGGCCCACCGTTCGAGTGACGAGCCACAGGAGCGCGACACCGGCGCTTCCCCACGCGCCAGCGATGAGAAGCGAGCGCGTGGCGCCGCGGTAGACCAGCGCGCCCCAGCCGACCTGCGCCACGGCGAGCACGGCGAAGAACGTCCCGAACAGCCAGTACTGGCCGAAGTGGGTCACGGCCGCGACGGCGTGGATGAGCCCAGCCGCGATCGCCAGCACGGCCGCGTCGACCTCGAGCTCCCGGCGAACCTCAGTCGCGGTCACGGCGCCCTCCCTTGCGCTTCTCGAGCCAGTCACCTACGTACACCCACGCGAACAGGGCCGCCACCGGCCCGAGGAACACCGGCAGCGACACGTACCAGTGCCCGAAATGCGCGAGGACGATCACTGGCGAACCGCCGACAGGAGCCATAGCCCGAGGCTTGTGAAACCGACCATCACGACCAGCATCCAGTATTGCGAGCGCGTGGCGTCGCGTACACGTTTGTAGAGCGAGAGTGCGCGGTCGTGCGCAAGGATCAGGCCGCTGACGTGGCCCACCACCAGGGCGGCCACCTGCACGTACCAGATCCCCTTCCCCGAGATCACGCCGTAGTCGATGTGCGCGCTCGCGGTGCCGAAGATGTTCGAGCCGTCGCCGAGCGGATCCGAGACCAGCGACGCCACCGCCTGGCCGTTGTAGATGAGCAGCGAGAAGTAGTGCGCGAGCGCGTACGCGAAGGCGATCGGCACGAGCGTGTGGGCGAACCGGCGCGCCAGCTCGGTGCTCGGATATCCCTCGCCCACGGTCTGCATGCCGCGCACGCCGAGCCTGTAGAAGAGCCCCACGGCGGCCACGCAGCCGAGGAGCCCGACTGCGCCCGCCAGCTCGATCGCCACGTTGGTGCTCGACCCCAGGTCCTTGAACAAGCTCTGGAGATCCGGGTTGAGCGATGCCCACACGGGCCCGTTCGAGAACCCATCGAACGTCGTGCTCCCGATTGCGGCGCAGAGCAGACCGATGCTGCCCGGGACCATCGGCATGCTCGGGACCCCGGCGAGCGGCGGCCGTAGATGGAGCACCCCGTCGCGGCGGATGAGCGGCGAGAGCCGCGAGAACAGGTTGAAGTAGACCGTGAAGCCGTCGCCGTTGTCGACCCAGCGCTCGATGCCGAAGGCCGCCATGGCCAGGAGCTGCACGACCGCGTATCCGATGCATAGCCAGGCCAGGGTCTGCGGCGTCTTCTGCGTGTAGACGAGCTCGAGCCAGGCGAAGCCGATGATCGTCGCCACCGCGGGCCAGCGCCCTAGCCACGCCGGGTAGTCGCGCCGGACCGGCGAGGACAGGCCCGCGCGCGCCGCAGCCCATCGCAGAGCCCTGCCAACGGCGAGCCACGGGTTGAACGCGCGGAAGACGTCGCCGAATAGCACGCTCAGGATCACGAGCCCCACCCAGAACTCGACGAAGATGAAGTTCGAGGCGAAGTTGTTCATCGCCTCGCTCGTCCCCTCGAGGCCGGAGTAGACGACGACGCCGAAGAGCGCGACGCCGATCAGGCCGCAGATCGGGTCGACCCAGGCGGGAATGCGGAACCACGGCCGTTCCACCGCTTGTTCCAGGCGGGGCTGCGGCCACAGCGTGGCCAGCGCCACGAACGACACGATCAGGACGATCGAGGCGCCCCAGCCGAAGAGCCAGGACGGGATCGGCAGATCCGCCCGGCCCACCAGGCCATGCGCGCTCGCCACATCCGGCCAGACCGCCGCGGCCGCCGTGGCCAGCGCCACGGCGACGGCCGTCCTGCGTCTCACGGCAGCACCTTGAGCGACGCGATCTGCTTGCTTCGGCTCTCGAGCTCCACGACGAAGCCGCCATCCATCTTCGCCACGAAGTCGAAGCTCACGGTCCCGCCCTTGATCACGTCCTTGTGAAGGTCGTACCCGTGGATGTGGATCTCGTCGGCTACGTCGGAAGTCACGGTGAAACGTGCCCGGTGCCCCTTCTTGACCGTGATCTCCCTCACACCGCCGACCGGCTTGGCGTGCCTCACCACGATGTGGACGAGGCCGCTCTCCTTGGTGTTGTCTCCGCTCGAGCTCGCGATCACGAATCCGACTACCGCGACCACCACGGCCGCCGCGATTACGCCCAAGCGTGCGCGCTGTGACATTCGGTACCTCCATCGTCTCGACGGACCGGCCGGCCCGCCGTGGTGAGCCGGCCCCTACGGGATGGAGGCGAGGGGCGGAGCCCGGGCGCGCAGCCGGTGCGCCACGCGGCGATACGGGCGCGGTCGGCTGGGCAGGAACGCCGTGATCGAAAGCGCTGGCCGCGGCCGGGCGATCCGGAGGGCCGGGCGGCCCGGCCGCCCAGCCGCCGTAGCCGAGTACGCCGGCGACGCCGCCCGGATGCCCGGTAGCGAGCAGCCCCTCCAGCGACTCCTGGAGGCAATAGGCGGAGAACAGGAAGCCTGCGGCGACAGCCCAGAGGCGGCGCAGGCTCGGCTGCTCGCCGAGTCCGTCCGGCCGCGCGCGCGTGATGCGCATCAGGACGTCGGCGGCCGCGAGGAGCAGTACGACCGCGATGAGTGGCGCGACGACCGTCAGGTACGCGTGGCCCTGCGCCGCGAGTTCGTGGTGGGACCGGCTCCCGTAGCCGAGGAGGTAGCGCAGCTGGTGCAGCGCGAACGCCCCGCCGGCGAGGAGGGCTGCGGCCCGGGGCCTCCAGCGCCGCGTGGACACGGGCCTGATGGTACGCCGAAGTCTCAGCGCAGCATGAAGGCCGCGGAGTTGGACGAGCGCGCGATGCGCTCAGGTACTCCGTCGGCGCCAATCGCTCGGACCGAGATCACGTAGCGCCCGTTGGGGAACTGCACCTTGCGCTTGAGCGACCAGCTGGTCCAGCCCTTTCTGTTGATTCCGCGGCTCAGGTGTGCCGGCAGGTACACGCGCTTCCCGCACTGGCGCGGCTTGCCGAGCCGTCCGCGCCGCCCCATGAAGCGGCACTTCCCCTTCGTGACGAGCGCGAGGCTGACCTCCACTCGCCGCGCGCGGGCGCGCACGCGCTTGCCCTTCACGCAGCGGCCGCCCACGGCGTGGCCGGAAATGTGGAAGCGCTTGTGCGTGATGCGCAGGAGCCGCTTGCTGATGACGGAGGTGGGCTGCGCGCCCTTGCAGGTCTTGTGGTGCCGCGTGACCGGTGCGGGGACGGCGACGTCCGCCGCCTGCCCCACGTTGCCGGTGTTCACGTCGTCCTTGGGGCCGCCCGAGGCGGGCTTGCCGTCGTCGACCGCCTGGATCGTGAGGTCGCCCGCGCCCGGCGCCAACTTCACGTCCTTGGTCAGGACCTTTCCGCCTGCGACCGGAGCGCCAAGCCCGAGGTCCCTGGGCTGGCCGTCGATGAGGGTGCGGTAGCTCTTCGCGGTGCCGCAGAACCGGTCGTCGCCCGGCGAGGTGAACTTCAGCCGGAACATGCCGTGGCCGAGCCGCGCGAGCGAAACGTTCGCCGGAGCCGCGGGCGCCGTGCCGTCGGCGTTGTAGTCGCCGGTGTTCTGGTTGTCGTGCCGGAACACCGGCCACTCCGGCTGGCAGGCGTCGGCGGCGAGCTTCCACTCGAACAGAAAGCCCTCGCGGGTGATCGCCGCCATCCGCGTTCCGTCATCCGCCAGAGCGGGTGGCGCGATCACCCATCCGCCCGTCACCTTGGGGAAGTGAGGCGCGTCGAGACCCGTCGAGCCGTCGTACGCGTGGATCATCCCCAGCCCGTTGCCGGCGAGGATCTGGTTGGCGCTGCTCCCCTTGTCGACCTTCGCCACGAGCGAGCTGGACACGAACTGGAAGTCGTCGGTGATCACCGGGAACGCCGGCTCCGGGCTGCCGGTGGTCGCGTTCCAGGCTCCGATCAGGTGGTTCCAGGGGAAGTTCTGCCCCACCAGCAGGAGGCTCGCGGCGGCGCCCGTCGAGACCTCGTACTTCACGACGTCCGGGCTGGAGGCGCCGGGGGCGAGCTTCCCGATCGCGCTC
>VAWV01000272.1 GCA_005883295.1 Actinomycetota bacterium | reverse complement strand
CGTCGTCCTTGATCCGGAACCGGTGCTGGAACTTGCCCGCCGTGCCCTCGCCCTTCTCCACCTTCACGGTGTGCTGGCCGACGAGCTCGCCCGAGCTCTTGTGCAGCTCGATGACCACCTTCTGGCCGGCGACGTACGGATAGATCTTGCCCTTCACCAGCAGCTTGTCGCCAGTGAGGAACCAGCGCACGTGCTGGTCCACGATCCCGGACGGCACCTTGATCGCGAGCCGCGCCTCCGCAGGTGGCGGAGTGGTCGGCGTGCTGGTCCCGGCCGGCCCGGACGGGGTCTGCGCCGCGGCGGAGCCCGCGAGTGCGACGAGCACGAGCAGGCCGGCAACGGCAGCAGGGGCTATCAGGCGGCGGATCACGGTCGGGGATTTGTACTAAAGACGGGAGATGTCCAGTTGAATCGGCTACGCGACGAGCCTCCGCCGCATCGCGCGAACCGGGACCGCGAACAGCAGCGCGGTGAGGACTGCGAGCCAGAGGGCGTTCCCGAGAACGGTCACCAGATCCGGGTGCAGGATCAGCGACCGGGTGATGTTCACGAGATGGTAGAGCGGCGTGAACCAGGCGACCGTGCTCACCCAGTCGGGCAGCTTGTCGAACGGATAGAAGATCCCGCTGAACAGGAACATCGGCGTGATGAACAGCGTGAAGTAGTACGAGTAGAGATCAACGCGCGGCGTCAGCGCAGTGAAGCTCGTGCCCAGCATCCCGAAGCACGCACCGCCGAGCGCCAGGAACGGCGGCACCGCCAGCGCCCAGGGCGAAGCGACGAGGCCGAAGGCGGTGACGATCGCCAGGAAGGTGGTGCCGTAGACGATCGCACGGGTGGCCGCCCACAGGACCTCGCCCGCGACGAGGTCCGGGACCTCCACCGGGGTGGCGAGGATCGCGTCGTACAGGCGCTTCTCCTCCATCTTGAAGTAGATGTTCCAGGTGGTCTCGAACGATGCCGCCCACATCACCGAGGAGGCCACCAGGCCGGGGGCGATGAACTCGCGGTAGGGGATCCCCTTCACGCGCGCGAGATAGGTCCCCAGCCCGAAACCCATCGCCATCAGGTAGAAGAGCGGGTCGAAGAACTGCGGCAGGAGCCCCTGCTTCCAGACCTTCGCGAAGACACGCAAGTCGCGCCGCCAGACGCGCAGCGCGATACGCGGGCTCGGCATGTATGCCTGGGCGAGCGCGCTCATTCGCGAAGGGTGTGGCCGGTGATCTCCAGGAAGACGTCCTCGAGCGTCGGCTGCCCGTAGCGCTCACGGAGCTCGGCGGGCGAGCCCTCGGTCACGATCTCGCCGTTGTCCATGATCACGAGCCTTCATCCGGTCGAGCTGGCCCCACACCGCGCGCCGGGCCTGCGGGTCGAGGCCGGTGGTGGGCTCGTCCAGCACCACCAGCTCGGGCTCGTTCACCAGCGCCCGCGCGATCAGGAGGCGCCGCTTCATGCCGCCCGAGAGCTCCTGCGGCCGCGCCTCGGCGCGCTTCTCGAGCAGCGCGGAGGTGAGCAGCTCGTCGATCCTGCCGTCGGCGCGGATCCCGTGGTACACGGCCTGCATGACGAGGTTCTCGCGCACGGTCAGCTCGCCGTCCAGGTTCTGCTCCTGGGGCACGACCCCGATCCGCGACTTGATCTCGCGGCGGTGGGTCCGCGCGTCCAGCCCGAGCACGCGCAGCTCGCCGCCGTCTACGTTGGCGAGCCCGTAGATCGCCTTCATCGTGCTGGTCTTGCCGGCCCCGTTCGGGCCGAGGAAGCCGAAGCACTCGCCGTGGCGCACCGCAAAGTCGATCCCGCGCACGGCGGTGATCTCGCCATAGCGCTTGACCAGTCCGCGCGCCTCGACCGCGGGCGAGGCTGCGCCCGTCATGCGCGCGCCGGCGCCCGCGCCCCGAGCACCAGGGGAAGCACCAGGCAGGCCATGAGCATCGTGCCCCCCACGCTGCCGGCCACAGCCCACCTGTGGGTGCCCACGCCGTAGGCGATCGTGTTGTTGAGGGCGTGGAGGCCGATCGTGGCGAACAGCGTGCCGGTCCGCTCGTAGACGAGGCAGAACATGAAGCCGAGCACGGCCAGGATCGGCAACAGGGCGGCAGTATTCGATCCCGAGTAGTGGATCGCGCCGAACAGGATCCCGTCGAGGAGCGCCGCCACCAGCACGCCCATCCGCGTGCGCAGGGCGCGGTAGAAGAAGCCGCGGAAGAAGAACTCCTCGGCGGCGGGCGCGATGATGATCACCAGCAGCGCGGCGGCGATGAGGGTGAAGGTGCTGTCCCTGGCGTGCAGGTCCTGCAGGACGGTCTGCTTTCCGTGCGACTTGACCAGAGCGGAGTACGCGCCGGACACGATCCAGAAGCACACCATGCCGAGCGCGGCCCACCCGAGGGTCCGCCAGAACGGCGCCCTGCGCAGGCCGAAGTGCGGCGGGCGCGGGCGCTCGGTCATCGACGCGAACAGGATCGCGCTGGCCACGAAGATCGCGTCGAGCGCGACGGTCAGGGCGACGCCGGCCGTGGTGCCCTTGGACCCGACGATCGCGACGATCACGGTGCCGACGATCGCGGTGCCGACGATCCCGGTTCCGAAGGCGGCTGGGCCGTACCAGGCCGGCCACCGCGGGTAGCCCGCCACCCCCGCGGGCCGCTCCGGCGGATCGGGCGGCGGGGGGTGCGGAAACGCGTATCCGTATCCGTACTGCGGGCCGTAGTGCACCGCGATCTAGATTAGGGACGGCAGCTCGCCGAGCCCGCTGACCACCGGCACGCCGGCGGCGTTCCGCGCCCCGCCCGTGCGATCCACGAGCACGGCACGGATGCCCGCCGCGCGCGCTCCCCGCACGTCGTTCTCGAGCGAGTCGCCGACATGGACGGCCTCGTCCGCCGAGCAGCCCGCGAGGGCGAGCGCGGCCTCGAAAAGCGCCCGGTCCGGCTTGCGCGCGCCCACCATCGCCGACGACACGACGCCGTCGAGCAGCCCGCCGAGGCCGGCGCCGTCGAGCACGCGCGGCAGCGAGCAGTCCCAGTTGCTCGCGGCGATCAGCCGGAGCCCATGGCTGCCCAGCTCCTCGAGCGCGGCCGCCGCATCCGGGTAGGCCTCGAAGGCGATCGACGCGAGCATCGCATCCCGCACCACCGGGAGCACGAGCTCCGGGATGGCCAGGGCGTCGAGGAGGACCGCCGCGCAGCGATCGCGCAGCTCGTCCAGCGAGCGCTCGTCCCGACCCTCGGTGTGGTGCTCCACGTAGTAGGCGATCTCCGCCGCGAAGGCGCGCTCCGCCGCTCCCGCGTCGACCTCCACGCCGCTCCGTCGGAGCTCCACCCGCAGCCGGGGCGCCGGCGGGTCGAGGCGCACAAGCGTGCCGAGCGCGTCGAGGAGGACTGCTCGGGTTGCGCGGGCCACGGACGGATCCTCGCGCAAGGCGCCGTCGGCGGCCGAGCGTACGCTCCGGCGGGATGGCCCTCTCCGCGAGCTTCTGGGCGAACCACCGCGACCTGATCACGGCCATCGCCACGGTTGTGGTGGCCTTCGTGCTGGCGCAGGCTGTGGACCGGGCGATCGTCCGTCGGGGCGCGCGACTGACCGCGCGCGTGACCGGCGAGCTGTCGCCGGTCGCAAGCACGCGGCTGCGCCTGGTGCGCAGGCTCCTCTACGTCACGATCCTGGTGCTCGGCCTGGCGCTGGCGCTCGCCCAGTTCGCCGCGGTCAAGCGGGTGGCCACCGGCGTGCTGGCCTCGTCGGCGGTGCTGGGCCTGGTGGTCGGCTTCGCCGCGCGCCAGACGCTTGCCAACGCGGTCGCGGGGGTCCTCCTGGCCATCACTCAGCCGATCCGCATCGGCGACCTCGTGACCTTCGAGGACGACACCGGCATAGTGGAGGACATCCGCCTCACCTACACCTACATCCGCACGGACGAGGGCACCAGGGTGGTGGTGCCGAACGAGCGGCTCGCGCAGAGCAAGGTGCAGAACCACACCATCGCCGATCCACGCGTGCGCGTTGAGGTGTCGGTCTGGCTCGCCCCGGACGCCGACCTGGTGCGCGCCCTAACCGCGCTACGGGTCGAGGAGGGCGCCGACGAGGAGGTGGCCGACATCGAGAAGGACGGCGTGCGCGTGGCGGTCGGAATNNNTCCGGGCCAGCTGCCTCGAACGTCTCAAAGCCGAGGGACTATCCTCAGGCACCGGCGCCTAGCGGCGCAGGCCGCCGCGGCTGAGGTATCCCGGGCGCCGCGCCGGCCGGCCTATGAGCTACCGCAAGCGAAAGCAGCGCAGGCACTCCCACAACGGGCGTGGCCGCGTGGTCCTCGTCGTGATCCTCGGCCTGATCGCGAGCGTGGTGATCGCGGCGCTGGCCGCCGTGGGCTACGTGATCGCGATCGCCAACTCGGCGCCGGACATCTCGAAGCTGCAGCCGATCGACAAGGGATCCACGTCGATCATCTACGCCGCCGACGGCTCCCGGCTCGGGTACGTGCAGTCGGACACGATCCGGACCCCGATCACGTGGGTGGACATGCCGCCGGTGCTCCGGCAGGCGACGGTCGCCATCGAGGACCGCCGCTTCTACCAGCACGGCGGCGTCGACCTGGCCGGCATCGCACGCGCGGCGATCAAGGACGTGACCACCGGCAAGCCGCTCCAGGGTGGATCCACGATCACCCAGCAGCTCGTCCGCAACCTCTACATCAAGGACCCCAAGCGCGACCTCACGCGGAAGATCCGCGAGGCCAAGATGGCCGACGACCTGGAGAAGCTGCACACCAAGCAGTGGATCCTCCAGGAGTACCTGAACGACGTGCCCTACGGCACGGTCGACGGGCAGACCGCCGTGGGCATCGAAGCGGCGGCGAGGATCTTCTTCTCGCGCCACGCCAAGGACCTGACCCTCGACCAGGCGGCGCTCCTCGCCGGCCTTCCCCAGGCGCCCTCCCAGTTCAACCCGCTGCGCGAGCCCGGGCTGGCCCTGCAGCGCCGCAACGAGGTCCTGCAGGCGATGGTCAAGAGCCACTTCATAAGCCAGGACGAGGGCGCCGCCGCGATGGAGAAGCCGCTCGGACTGCAGCGGAGCAACGTCTACACGCGGCGCCGGGAGCCGTACGTGTTCGACTACGTGCAGGACCAGCTGATCCAGCACTACGGCGTCAACGTGTTCCGGCGCGGCGGCCTGCGGGTCTACACCACGGTCGACCCGAGGCTGCAGGAGGACGGCCGGAGGGCGATCGCCGGGCAGCTCAACCAGCCCGGTGACCCGAGCTCCGCGGTGGTCTCGATCGACCCGCACACCGGCTACATCCGGGCGATGGCCTCGAGTGGCACCTACCAGAACCGCGCGTTCAACCTCGCCGCCCAGGGGCACCGCCAGCCGGGGTCGTCGTTCAAGACGTTCGTGCTGACGACCGCGATCCTGAAGGGGATCGACCCCAACTCCACCGTGTACGTCTCGAAGCCGCTCTCGCTGCGCGTGCCCGGCGGCGGACCGACCTGGAACGTCAAGACGTACGACGGCACGTACGGCGGCGCCATGACGATCACCCA
>VAWV01000271.1 GCA_005883295.1 Actinomycetota bacterium | reverse complement strand
GGGCGCCCGTCGGGCGGCGAGTTGTCGTAGACGATCTGGACGGGGCCCGTCGTCGAGATCGCGCTGCCGCTCAGCCCCTGGTCGCGCCAGAACGGGCGGTCGTAGATCGCGTTGACCTTCAGCACCGATCCCATCGGCTGCCGCTGGAGGTACTGGTCGTAGGCGGGCGGGAGCTGCGGCGTGAAGCGGATCGCTCCGATCGCCGGCTTCGGCGGCGTGAGGATCGCCTGGCGCGCCCGGAAGCTCCGCCTCGCGGAGTGGAGGGTCACGCCGTCGCGGCCGTGCTCGATCGCCAGGACGGGCGTGCCTGTGCGCACGATGCGCCCGAGCCGGGCGGCCAGCTTCTTCGACAGCTGCTTTGGCCCGCCCACGAAGCGGATGCTCTGGGCCGACCCGATCAGGGTGTTGAAGTCGCCGCCGACGCCTGTGATCGCCGAGAGCAGGTCGAGGAGCGAGACCTGCGTCGCCTCCTCCCCGTAGACCCCGCGGATGGCGAGCGCGGCCAGGTCGCGCGACTCCTGGTCGTGAAGGTTGTCCGCAACCCACTTCGCAACCGTCTGGATGTCCCAATCCGCCGCGTGCGGCGCGGTCCATGGCGTCGCAGCGGGCACCTCCTGCGCCATGTTGTTGAACTCGAGGATCGCCGCCTCGACCTCCACCAGCGCGACCGGGCTCGCCGGAGGAATGTCGCCCGAATACGTCTTGCGCTGCCCGTCGCGGTAGTAGACGTTGTCGCCCTGGTCGTGGGTCGGAAACGTCTTCACTCCGAGCTCCCTTGCCAGCCCGAGCACGCGATCCTGGCCCGGCCCAGCCCACTCCCCGCCCAGCTCCGCGACCTTGCCGCGCCCGATCGAGTGGTCGAGGTTGCGCCCGCCCACCCGGTGCCGCGCCTCGAGCACCAGCACGGACCTGCCCGCCCTCCGGACAGCGCGGGCGGCAATCAGCCCGGAGAGGCCGGCGCCGACCACCACGACGTCGTACAGACGGGAGCGCCGGGAGCGCCTGCGGGCCTCCGCCGATGGAATTCGCGCCCCGAGCGCCCCGGCCGCACCGGCCACGAGCAGCTCGCGGCGCCGCGTGCGGGGCATCACCCGTCGAACAGCGCGTAGCCGTACTCGCCGCGCTTGTAGGCAAGCTTGGCGATCGCGGCCATCCGCTCGTCGTCGTTGGTCTCCACCTGGTCGAGGTTCGAGCGTACGCGGCGCGCCGCGCGCGGGCAGAAGGTCTCGGCGATGTAGCGCTCCTGCCCGGACGGCCCGACACCCTGCTCCTCGAAAATCGCCGTCACGCGGGAGAGCACGGCGATCTGCGCGTAGATGTCCGACACCGCGTCGGACAGCCGCTTCTGCACGAACTGCCGCTCGGCGATGCCGTCCCGGTGCTTGCGGAGCTGGGCCTCGCTCACCTCGCGAAGGCGCTTGACCTGATCCGTCACGGGCTCGGCGAGCGCGGACAGCTCTGGATGCGCCCTCGTGACCCGGTCGGGCCGCACCTCCCGCTGGATGCGGCCGGCCACGTAGTCGGCCAGCACGCCCAGCGACCCGATCGGCTCGGACAGGGAGATGTCGGCGAGCTCCTTCAGCTCCTCGCCGAGCGGCTTCATCCCCGACAGGGCGATGAACGCGCGCATCACGTCGTTGGCGCCCTCGAAGATCGGGAAGATCCGGATGTCGCGGAGCAGCTTCTCGTATGGCTGGTCGCGCATGTACCCCTCTCCGCCCTTGAGCTGGAGGGCGCGGTTGGCCGCGTACCACATGAACTCCGTGCCCGAGACCTTGCAGATCGCGGACTCCAGCGAGTAGTCGGGGATGCCCCTGTCCACCAGGCCCGTCGTCAGGTAGGCCATCGACTCGAGCCCGAAGGTGAACGAGACCATCCAGCCGATCTTCTCCTGGACCAGCTCGAAATCCGCGAGCGGGCGGTCGAACTGGCGGCGCTCCTTCACGTGCTGGATCACCCTGTCGAGCAGCCACTTCGAGGCGCCCACGGAGCCCGTCCCGAGCGACAGCCGCCCGTTGTTCAGGATCTGCATCGCCGTGCGGAACCCCTCGCCGGGCTCGCCCAGCACGTTCTCCGGCGGGATCCGCAGGTCCTTGAAGTAGAGGCGGCGGAGGTCGTTGCCGCGCAGGCCCATCGTGTCGTAGCGCTCGCCGACCTCGAAGCCCTTCATCCCGATCGACTGGTGCACGCCCATCACAACCGACAGCGTGGCGTCGATCTGCGCGAACTCCTCGGAGACCCGGCAGTAGCCGGTCTGGGACAGCCCCGCCCCGCCGTACTCCTCGGGTACGTACAGGCCGAGCAATCCGCGCTCACCCAGCTCGCGGATCTCGTCGTCGCCGATCCAGCCGCGCTCCTCCACGGCGCGCTGGTCGTAGTGGTCCGCGAACTCGCGGC
>VAWV01000168.1 GCA_005883295.1 Actinomycetota bacterium | reverse complement strand
GCCTGACGCCCTCCCCGGCAACCTCGAGCACGACCCTGCGCAGGGCCTCGAACGAGCGGGCCTCGCGCCCGGCCTTTCCGCCGAGGGCGACGGAGAACGGCGGCGTGCCAGCGAACTCGCGGAGGTCGGCGTGAACCCGGACGAAGCTCTTGTACTCCTGCGACTCGAGCAGGTCGCGGCGGAGACGGTAGGTGGCCGCGTGCCCCGTCGCGCGCTCGACCACCCGGACGGTGAGCTCGGACGAGTCCTCGCCGAGCAGCTCTGTCTCGTAGGGCTCGCCCTCGTGGTCCTTCTTCTTCAGCAGCTTGATGACGTCTCCGGAGCTGGCCGCCGCGGCATCGAGGATCTGCGACTCCTCGAGGAAGGTGACAATGTCGTGGCCGTACTCGGCGCGAAGGGACGAGCTCCAGCCCTCGTACTGCTTGAGCTTGATGTTGAACCGCTGCCAGCGCGCCTGGGTGAGCTTGAACTGCTTGCCGTCGCGGTCGTGGACCTCGACCTTCTCGAGCTTGTCGCGCAAGAGCAGCGCCTCGAGCTCGGAGTCCTTCTCCACGTAGATGTCCTTGCCGCCCGTCCGCACCTTGTAGAGCGGCGGCTTTGCGATGAACACGTGGCCGGCGTCGATCAGCTGCGGCATCTCCCGGTACAGGAAAGTGAGCACCAAGGTGCGGATGTGGGCGCCGTCGACGTCGGCGTCCGTCATGACGACGACCTTGTGGTAGCGCAGCTTCTCGATATCGAACTCCTCACGGATGCCGGTGCCGATGGCGGTGATCAGGGCCCTGATCTCCTGGTTGGAGAGGACCTTGTCGATCCGGTTCTTCTCCGCGTTGATGATCTTGCCGCGCAGCGGGAGGATGGCCTGGGTGTTGCGATCACGGCCCTGCTTGGCGGGCCCGCCGGCCGAGTCGCCCTCCACGACGAACAGCTCCGCGAGCGCGGGATCGCGCACCGTGCAGTCGGCCAACTTGCCGGGAAGGTTGGAGTTCTCGAGCGCGGACTTGCGCGTGAGGTCGCGCGCCTTGCGAGCTGCCTCGCGCGCGCGCTGAGCCTGCACCGCCTTCTGGATGATCGCCCGGGCCTCCGAGGGGTTCTCCTCGAGGAACTCGGCCAGCCCGCGGTTGACCGCCGACTGGACGAAGCCCTCCACCGGCGGGTTGCCGAGCTTGGTCTTGGTCTGGCCCTCGAACTGCGGATCCTGGAGCTTGACCGAGATGATCGCGGTGAGCCCCTCGCGCACGTCCTCGCCCTGGAGGTTCTCCTCCTTCTCCTTCAGCAGCCCCTTCTCGCGCGCGTAGACGTTGAGCGTGCGCGTGAGTGCCGACCGGAAGCCGGAGAGGTGGGACCCGCCCTCGTGCGTGTTGATGTTGTTGGCGAACGAGAGCAGCGTCTCCTGGTACGAGGTGTTCCACTGCATCGCGACCTCGACCTCGCCGGTGTCGCCCGTGTCGTCGAGGTAGACGACCTTCTTGTGCAGCGGATCGCGGGTGCCCTGCGAGTGCAGGTACTTGACGAAGTCGACGATCCCGCCGTCGTACTGGAAGCTCTCCCGGAAGGTCTCGCCGCGCTCGTCGGTGAAGTCGATCCGCAGCCCCTTGGTGAGGAACGCCATCTCGCGGAAACGCTGCTCGAGGATCGTGCGGTCGTAGTCGATCGTCTCGAAGATCTCGAGGTCGGGCAGGAAGGTGATGCTCGTCCCGTGCCTATCGGTCTTCGCACCCTTCTTGATGGGTGCCTGGGGGACGCCCCGCTCGTAGGTCTGGGTCCACTCGTGGCCGTCGCGCCAGATCGTGAGGTCGAGCCGCTCGGTGAGCGCGTTGACCACCGAGACGCCCACGCCGTGGAGGCCGCCAGAGACCTTGTAGCCGCCGCCGTCGCCGAACTTGCCGCCGGCGTGCAGGACCGTGAGCACGACCTCGGCGGCCGGCTTGCCCTCCTTCTTCATCATGTCGACGGGGATCCCCCGGCCGTTGTCCGTGACGGACACGCTGTTGTCCGGGTGGATCGCGATCTCGACGTGATCCGCCTCACCGGCCAGCGCCTCGTCGACCGAGTTGTCCATCACCTCGTAGATCAGGTGGTGGAGGCCGCGGGTGCCGGTGGACCCGATGTACATCCCGGGCCGCTTGCGGACCGCCTCGAGGCCCTCGAGGACGGTGATGTCCTTGGCTCCGTAGGAGGAGCTCGTGCTCCTCTTCGGCCTCGGGCTCGACTTCGCGTTCGACTTCTTCGGCGGGTTCGACTTCTTCGGCGGCAAGCGGTCCCTTCTACACGTGACAAACCCCGACTCGGCGCGCGGCGCGACCGGGGTCGGGGCGGTCCGATTCAGCTGTCAAAAGGATAGCAGCGGAGACGGCTGGATTCGGGCCCTCATGTGTTACAAAATGCCCGCAAATCCGCCAATTTTGCGACGTTATGTGAACACTTCTGGAACGACTTCGGCGCGGGTCGCATGAGCGGTCTGGGACGGCTGTATTCGGCGGGCACAGATGGGGTACTGGAAGGCCACCGAAAGAGGCAGCGTAGGACGGCCGTCAGCGACGCCGCCGAGAGGCCCGCTCGGGGTCCGCAACGACCGCGCGGAGCCCGCGCACCGGTCCGCCGCCCTTCGCGGCGCGGGCGAGCGACTCGTTCAGGCGAGCGACGAGCTCGGGGCCGAGGAGGTCGAGCTCCTGCGCCCACACGGCCGACCGGCAGGCGACCGTGACGAGCCCGCCCCGCTCTGAGATCGGCTCCGCTTCGGCGGCGATCGCCGCGCCGACGGTTTCCGGCCAGCGCGCCTGAACCTGGGCGAGGGTGGTGGCCGGCGCGAGCCACTCCGAGACCTCGGCCAGCGCCAGCCCGAGCCGCCGGGGAGTGGTGCGCCTCACGCGCGCGCCTCGCTCTGGGCCGCTCGCCGTGGGGCCTTGCGGGCGGCGGGCGGCGGGTGCTGCACGGTGGTGCCGGCCGCGACGACGATCACCGCAACGTCGCCTGAGTCCGCGCCCGGCACGTGGGAGGTGTCGGTGGTGGTGACGACTGACTGCCCCTCGGACCCGACCAGCGCGGCCAACCGCTCACGCCGCGCCGAATCGAGCTCGGACATGACGTCGTCGAGAAGCATCAGGGGCGGCGTGCCCCGCGCCGCGAGCACGTCGCGCTCCGCGAACAGCAGTGCGAGCAGCGCCACACGCTGCTGCCCCTGTGAGCCGAGCGTGCGCAGGAGCCGGCCGCCGTGGAGCAGCGCCACGTCGTCGCGGTGCGGCCCGTGCGTCGTGAAGCCGCGCTCTATGTCCCCGCTGCGCCGCGCGGCGAGCTCGTCGCGGATGCCCTCGGCATCGTCGGCCTTACAGCGGGGCGCGTACCGGAGCTCGCCGGGCTCCGGAAGGCCCAGGCCGCCGGCGCGGGCGGTGAACGCCGGCGAGATGAGCTCCACGGCGGCCGCGCGATCGGCCATCAGCTCGGCGCCGTGGCGGGCGAGCTCGGTGTCCCACTGGTCGAGGAGGCCCTCGCCCGCGAGGCCGCCGCGTACGCGGCCGATCAGCGCGTTGCGCTGCGAGAGAGCGCGCGCGTACGCGGCGCGAGTGGACCCCCGCGCCGGCCAGAGCGCCGCCACCAGGCGGTCCAGGTGCGCCCGACGGCCCGCGGGCGCACCCTTGACCAGGTCAAGACGATCGGGCAGGAAGACGCTGACCAGCGGGCGCGGCGGATCAACTCCGCGGGCGGCCAGAGCGCCGTCGACTCGGATCCGCTTGTCCTGGCCCGGCTCGAGGCCAACCTCGAGCGCGTGCATCCCGTCCTCGGCGGCCACCTCGAGCTCGACCCGCGCCACTTCTGCCCCGAGCCGCAGCATCTCGCGCTCATTCGAGGTCCTGCACGAGCGCGCCGTAAG
This sequence comes from Actinomycetota bacterium, assembly GCA_005883295.1. Lineage (GTDB taxonomy): Bacteria > Actinomycetota > Thermoleophilia > Solirubrobacterales > Thermoleophilaceae > AC-37. Next base: position 9,300 of record VAWV01000168.1, on the reverse strand, counting down.
GCCGAAGTAGATGCCCTCGAGGAGGTTCGTCTTGCCCGCCCCGTTCGCGCCGGCGACCACGTTGAGCCCGGGCCCCAGCTCGACCTCCACCCGCTCGTAGTTGCGAAAGTCGCGCAGCCGAATGCGCGTGAGGTGCATCAAACGTTGAGGCGGATCGGCATGACGAGATACTGGAACGATCCCGCGCCCTCGCCGTCCACGGCCGACTCGATCAACCCCGGACGCAATGGGCTGATGAGCTTGAAGACGAGCTCGTCCGTCTCCGCGCTCTCGAGACCCTCCCGTAGGAAGTCAGGGTTGAAGCCGATCTCCAGCGGCTCGCCGTTGAACGGAACAGGCAGGGACTCGCTCGCCTCCCCGATGTCCGGCGTCTGAGCCGAGATCTCGAGTGTGCCCTCGCTGAAGCGCATCCGCAGCGGCGCGTTCTTTTGCGCCAAGAGGCTGATCCGGCGCACCACCTCGAGCAGCTCCGCGGTGTTCACGCGCAGCTCGTGCTCGAACGCCTCCGGTAGCAGCTGCTTGTAGTTCGGGTAGCGGCCTTCGACCAACCGCGACGACAGCGTGACGTCACCGAGCCGGAAGATCACCTGGTGCTCGAGCGCGGCAACCTCGATGTCACCCGCGCCTCCACTTGCTGCGATCCGTCCCAGTTCCTGAAGCGTCCGAGCGGGCACATTGGCCTCGAGCGAGCCATCGAGTGGCTGCTCCAGCGGGGTCTCCTTCACACTGAGGCGGTAGGAGTCCGTAGCCACCATCCGAAGCTCGCGGTCGGTCGCAGACACGAGCACGCCAGTAAGCGTGGGGCGCGTCTCATCGCGAGAGGCGGCGCGAGCCACACGATTGATCGTTTCGACGAAGGCGGGCGACGGAAGCTTCATTACGGTCGCATCACCGACCTCGGGCAGTCGCGGGAACTCATCCGCCGGCAACGTGCGGAGGTGGAAGCGCGAAGGGCCTGAGACAAGCTCTACATCACCCTGTGACGCCCGGTACTCGAACGAAACCTCGGACTTCGGAAGCGAACGCACCACGTCCAGGAGCAGACGGGCAGGAACGACCGCCGCTCCCTCGCGCTCGGCGTCGACCTCCAGCCGGACCCTCACGCCGAGCTCCATGTCCGTCGCCTGAAGCTCGACGGATCCTGCCTCGGCTTGAACCATCACTCCCGCGAGTGTCTGAATCGCGCTGCGTGTGGATGCTCCACGAACCGCGATCCCCAGCGCCGTGAGGAATCGCTCCTTGTCGATCGAGAACTTCATCTGACTTGATATTGAGTTAGTGGAAGTTGGTCCTGTGGATATGTGCGTTGCCGTGTGATGCTCGGGTGGTAGAGCGGAATCAGGCTGTGCGGAAGCTGTCGATTCTGTCACTCGTCTCGGTCACTTGGCGGCTGCCCGAGCTGTGAGCGTGCTCGCTCTACGGCCGCGGTCGTCTCGCTTCGCTTGCCCAGCTCGATTGAGATGTGACGGTGGGCGTGGAGGACGGTCGTGTGATTGCGACCGCCGAAGTGGCGTCCGATCGCCGGCAGGCTGGCATCCGTCAGCTCTCGTGCGAGGTACATGGCGACCTGGCGAGCGAGCGCTACGCGTGGCCGCCGGTCACGGGCTAGCAGGGAGTCGGGGGGGACGTCCAGCGCGGTCGCCGCGGCGTTCTGGATGTCGTCAAGAGTGGCCTGCCGCCTGGGATTGACGCCGTAAAGGCTGTTCAGCACGTGGTGGGCGAGCTCAGGGGTCGGCGGCTCGCCGCGGAGCGATGCATACGCCACGACTCGGATCAGCGCGCCCTCCAGGGTTCGGACGCTAGTGGTCACAGCGGTGGCGATCTCAGCAAGCGTGTCGCTGCTCACGCCGTCGAGCGCATCGGCGCGGGCGCGTTGCTCGAGGATGGCCAGCCGGGCCTCGAAGCTGGGAGCGTCGAGCTGCGCGACCAGGCCACACTCGAAGCGCTCCTGAAGCCGGATCTCGAGCGCCTCGATGGCACGCGGCCGCCTGTCACTCGTGATCACCAGTTGGCTGCCGGCCTCGTAAAGAGCGTTGAACGTATGGAAGAACTCCTCCTCCGTCCGGAGCTTCTCCGCCAAGAACTGCACGTCATCGACCAGCAGGACGTCAGCGTCGCGAAAGCGTGCGCGGAAGGCACGCGTCTCACCGCTGCGGACGGCGCGGACGAACTCGCTGGTGAAGTCCTCGACGGTCACGTAGCGGACGGTCAGCTCGGTTCCGTAGGCTTGGACGTAGTTGCCGATCGCGTGGAGCAGGTGGGTCTTCCCCAGCCCGGGCCGGCCGTGCAGGAAGAGCGGGTTATAGGCCTGCGCGGGCTGCTCGGCCACCGCGAGCGCTGCACCGTGGGCGAGCCGGTTCCCGTCGCAGATGACGAACCGGTCGAATGTGTAGCGAGGGTTGAGGGGCTCGCCCGCAGCCGGGGCACCCGAGCGGGTGCTGGCAGCCGGGGATTTCCAGCGAGTGTCGACTATCTCGATCGACTCCGCCGCTTCAGCACGCGCCGCCGCGCGGCGCAGGACGGGGAGGTACTCCTCCTCGACACGCATGCGGATGTGGTTCGGTGCGCGCAGGAAGAGCGTTCCGCCGACGTGCCCGACGGGCTCGAGCGGATCGAGCCAGAGATGGAACGTGAAGTCCGTGACCTCGCGACGAAGCTCTGTCGCGAGCCGATCCCAGATGCCCACGAGCACGTCGTGTGGCGACGTCTCGAACTCTCCGGGTAGCGGCAAGGGGCGATCCTCCGACGGGCGGCGGGAACGAAGCTTGATCGGGGAGATCCCTTCCGGCGGTCGAGAAGGTCTCTCGGCGTGCGCCAGTGTACCGCTGCGATCGAGGGCGGAGAGCGGTCTGTGGGGGTCCCTCGGTGGGCATTCCGCAAATCGCGGCAAAAGCGCGCGAAGACCGCTCGAAGGGTGGCGGATTCAACCGGATGACCCTGTGCACAGGTCGTGAACTTCGGCTGTGGATGGCGCGTCCGAGCGGGCCGGGGAGGGGAGCCATGGCGCCTATACTCTCGGGCTCCCGGCCGCCGCGGGGCTTCCTCATGAAGCGGACCTACCAGCCCAAGAAGCGCAAGCGAGCACGCACGCACGGCTTTCGCGCGCGCATGCGCACGCGCGCGGGTAGGCACCTGATCAACCGGCGGCGGGCCAAGGGCCGGCGGCGGCTCACGCCGTAGCGATGGCCCGGGGCGACGGCGCCGCTGGTCGCCGGGGCAGACGCGGCCGCCTGTCGAGGAGCGCGGACTTCGATCGCGTCTTCCGCGAGGGCCGCTCGACCGCGACCAGGCACCTCGTCCTTTACGCGTTCCCGCGGACGGGGCCGCACGGCGACCCCCGCCTGGGCGTCTCGGTCGGCAGAAAGGTGGGCGGCGCGGTGGAGCGCAACCGGGTCAAGCGGGTGCTGCGCGAGGCCTTCTGGGCGATGGCGCCTGAGCTTCCTGCCGCACATGACTTCGTGCTCGTTGCGAGACCGGACGCCGCGGCGCTCGTGCGCGAGGGCGGCGAGCCGGGGGTTGAGGCGGCGCTGCGAGAGCTGCTCGAGTCGGCCGAGTTCCTGAGCGAGGCACGATCGTGATTCGGGTCTTCCGCGAGCTCGCCCTGCTCCCCCTCCACCTCTACCGGAGGGTTATGTCGCCGCTCGTGGGTCCGCGCTGCCGGTACCACCCGAGCTGCTCCGAGTACGCCGTCCAGGCCGTGCGCGAGCACGGGGTGATCCGGGGCGGCGTGCTCGCCGCATGGCGAGTACTGAGGTGCAATCCGTGGAGCCACGGCGGGCTGGACCCCGTCGCGGCGCAGACGCTCTTCCGACCCATACCCCGACCGCGCCCGCGTCACGCGCCCTGACCGATGTTCGTAATCGCCAACGTCCTCCAGCCGCTGATCGACGTCAACGACGCGATCGTGAAGTTCTGGCACAACAACGTGGGGCTCGGCTGGGGCCTGTCCATCATCGGCCTGACCGTCGTCGTGCGGCTCGCGATCCTGCCGCTGACCTTCAAGCAGGTCCGCTCGATGCAGGGGCTGCAGAAGCTCCAGCCCGAGATGAAGAAGCTCCAGGAGCGCTACAAGGAGGACAAGAAGCGCCAGCAGGAAGAGATGATGAAGCTCTACCAGGAGCACCAGATCAACCCGCTGGGCTCCTGCCTCCCGCTCATCCTGCAGCTGCCGTTCTTCTTCGCCCTCTACCAGACGTTGAGGAAGGGCGGCGAGATCAGCAAGCTGATCAAGGCGCCGCCGAGCAGCGACAACGGCTTCCTCTTCATCCCCGACCTGACGAAGTCGGTGACCAGCCACACCGCGGTGCTGATCGGGCTCCTGGTGCTCTACCTGGTCACGCAGCTCGCCTCGAGCTGGGTGTCGGCCGTGAACATCCAGGACAAGACCCAGCGCCGGCTCCTGTTCCTGTTCCCGATCGTCTTCTCGTTCATCATCATCCGCTTCCCGGCCGGCCTGATCGTCTACTGGATCACGACGAACATCTGGACGATCGGGCAGCAGCTGCTCGTACGGCGCTTTTTGCCTCCACCCGAGCCGGCGGCTGCGCCCGCGGGTGGCGGTGGCCGGGCCGCGCCGAAGCCCGCGCGGGCTGCGCAGGCGGCCGCGGTCTCGGAGCGCGCCGGGAGGAGCGCGCCGCGCCGCGCGCGGGTTGCGGCGGGAGATGGAGCCTCGGACAAGGGCTCGGGCGACGGTGGAGATGGTCGGCCTCGCAAGCCGCCCCCGCCCTCGCCCCGCAAGAAGAAGAAGCGCTCCGGACGGCGGCGGTAGGAGACGGCGGTCCGCCGCGGTGCAGGCCGCGGGCCGTGGGGCTTGCAGCTCGTTGTTGCGACGTAGAGGTCTGAGTCAGAATGCGACCAATGGAGGGTGGTGCGGATGACGGCCCACGCTGAGGGCGAGGGCGCGACGCTCGGGGAGGCGAAGTGGAGCGCCGTGAAGGCGCTCGAGCGCGAGCATCCCGGCATCACAGCCGACGACGTGACGTTCGAGGTCCTGGACGAGGGCGACGAAGCGGAGGGGCGGCCGGCGCGCGTCCGCGGCGAGGTCGATCCGACGAGGGCGGAGCAGACTCTCGAGATGCCCGAGGCGCCTGCCGAGCGAGTGCGGTTGTTCCTCGGGCGTGTGATTCTCGCCCTCGATCTTCGCGCCAGCGTGGACATCGAGGAGGACGATGAGGAGATCCGTGCCACCGTGAACGGCGATGACCTGGGGCTGATGATCGGGAAGCACGGCTCGACGATCGATGCCCTCCAGCATCTGGCGGTGCGGATCGCGTTTCGTGGACGATCCGAGCGGAAGTCGGTGGTCGTGGACGCTGCGGGCTATCGCGAGCGGCGCGAGGGGGTCCTGCGCCGGTCTGCCGACCGGGCCGTGGCGGAGGCGCTCGACTTCGGCCGGCCCGTGGAGCTCGAGCCGATGAGCGCGTCCGAGCGCCGGATCGTCCACACCTACCTGCGGGATCGGGCCGACGTCCAGACGCACAGCGAGGGGGACGAGCCGGATCGGCGGCTGGTGGTGACGCCCGTGCGGAGTGGCTGAGACGCGCCTGCGACAGCGTTTCACGTGAAACACGGCCGCGGCGGGCGGGTGTCGGCGCGCATTCCCCACTGCCTCCTGAACGGCAATAGTCGGCAGCGGGGAACGCCGCGCCTTTCACCCGCCCGAGTGGCCGTCCTGTAGCCCACAGTCGGCACTGTCGTCGTGCCTGTGGGTCGCCATCCGGGGGCCGAATCCAGGTGTTTCCGCGGACACGCCGGCGACGACCCGCTGAGCGTTTCACGTGAAACGCTCCCCGGGTGGAGCTCGAGGAGGCCCTTAAGCGTCACGGGGTTCCGATGGGGACCGCGGCGTCCTACCGCCGGCTTCTCGATGCGTGGGCACTCGAGCCCGATCCGCACACGGCGGTTGCGCCCGAGGATGCTGTCGACCTGCACGTCGCGGACAGCCTCGCCGCGCTGACGTTCGCCGAGGTTCGCCAGGCGCGAGCCATCGCCGACATCGGGGCGGGCGCCGGCTTTCCGGGGCTGGCTTTGGCGATCGCATTGCCCGATGCTCGGGTCGATCTCATCGAGTCCGCCGGCCGGAAGGTCGCGGTCATCGAGCGCCTCGCGGCAGCGGCGGGGATCAGTAATGCGTGTGCCGTCCGCGCTCGTGTTGAGGAGTGGGCTGCGGCGGCGGGGCGGGGCGCCTACGACGTAGCTTGCGCCAGGGCCGTTGGTCCGCTGGCCGTGTTGCTCGAGTACGCCGCGCCACTGCTCAGCGAAGGTGGAACGCTGATCGCCTGGAAGGGTCGCCGCGATCCGGTCGAGGAGGCCGCCGGCGCAGAGGCGGCAGGCATCCTGGGCCTGGAGCTCGCCGAGACCCGGCCGGTCGAGCCCTACCCGGGCAGCCGGGAGCGGCATCTCCACCTCTACCGCAAGTTGGGGGCTACGCCCGAGCGCTTCCCGCGCAGACCCGGCGCCGCTGCCAAGCGACCTCTCGCTTGAGCCGAGACCCGCAAATTCCGGCAGGAATCAGGCGCCGAGCGCCGAACCGCCTGGGAAAGTCACTACCTTCCGACCGCGTTCGCCGCTACCGTCGCCGCCGATGGGGATCGTCTACGCAATCGCCAATCAGAAGGGCGGGGTGGGTAAGACCACGACCGCCGTCAACCTCGCTGCCTGCGTCGCGGACGCCGGCTACGAGACGTTGCTCGTCGACCTCGATGCCCAGTGCAACGCCACGGTCGGGCTCGGCGTTGGCAAGGACAAGCGCCCGAACGTCTACGACGCGCTGGCGGGCGACTCCCCGCTCCAGGACGCGGTCATCCCCACGGCGGTGCCCGGTTTATGGCTCGCGCCCGCGTCGCCCGACCTCGCCGGCGCCAGCGTCGAGCTGCCGCGTGAGCCCGGCTCGGAGACGCGCCTGCGCGATGCGCTCGAGGGGTTCCGCGACCGCTATCTCTTCACGATCCTCGACTGTCCACCGGCGCTCGGTCCGCTTACCGTGAATGCGCTAATTGCCGCTGATCGGGTGATAGTTCCTGTCCAAACGGAGTACTTCGCCCTCGAGGGCCTCGCCGGCCTGCTCGACACGCTGTCGCTCATCCAGCGCGAGCTCAACCCGCGCCTCGCGGTCTCCGGCATGGTGCTGACCATGCACGACGGTCGCACGCGACTCGCCCAGGACGTCGAGCGCGAGCTGCGCGAGCACTTCCCGGAGCTCGTCTTCGACTCGGTGATCCCGCGGAATGTCCGCGTGAGCGAGGCGCCGAGCTTCGGCCTTCCGGTCACCCGGCACGACCCGCGCTGCTCGGGCTCGGTCGCGTACCTACAGCTCGCTAGGGAGGTCGCCGCCCGTGGCTGAGTCGGCGCGACGCTCGGGCCTCGGCCTCGGCCTCGCGGCGATCATCCCGACCGCCGGCCGGGACCAGGAGGGCCTGCGCGACATCCCGATCGAGCTGATCCGCCCGAACCCGAGCCAGCCGCGCCGCCACTTCGACGAGCCATCGCTCCTCGCGCTGGCCGATTCGATACGCGCGCGCGGGGTGCTCCAGCCGGTCGTGGTCCGTCCACTCGCCGGCGGGCGCTACGAGCTGGTTGCGGGCGAGCGGCGACTCCGCGCCGCCGAGCTCGCCGAGCTCCAGAGCATCCCCGCGATCGTCCGCGAGACGGACGACGCCGAGCGGCTGGAGCTCGCGCTGATCGAGAACATGGCCCGGGCCGATCTGAACCCGGTGGAGGAGGCGCGCGCGTGCGCGACCCTGGTCGACGACCTCGGCATGAGCAAGGAGGAGGTGGCGCGCCGCGTCGGTCGAAGCCGCGTGGCGGTCGCGAACCTGATCCGGATGCTCGGGCTGCCCGACGAGACGCTCACGATGGTGGAGCGGCGCGAGTTGACGGCCGGCCACGCCCGGGCGCTGCTCCTGTGCAAGGACCATGCGCGGCGCCGGACGCTGGCGCGCTCCGCGCGCGACCGCGGGTGGTCGGTGCGCGAGACGGAGCGCCGTGCGCGCCAGGCACAGGGTCGCTTCACGCCGCGCGAATCGGGCGACCCGATCGTGATCCACCCCGACCTCGCGGACGCGATCGGCGCCGCCGAGGACGCCCTCTCGGCGGCGCTCGGGAGAGAGGTGAAGGTGCGCCCGCGGCGCGGCGGCTATCGAGTCGAGGTTGACGTGGACGACACCCGCGAGGCCATCGAAATGGCCGAGGCGATCCTCCGCCGCCACGCCGCTTGAGGCCCCAGATCCGGCGCTATCATCGCGGGCCGCCGGGCGATTAGCTCAGTCGGTTAGAGCGCTTCTCTGATAAGGAAGAGGTCCCAGGTTCGAGTCCTGGATCGCCCATCGGCCGCCAGCTCCCTCGCAGCCGAGCGCGACCTACCTGATGGTCAGATGGTCAGTCGGAGAGGTTGCCGTCGTGTACGCATCGCCGCTGGCCACGGCACGCAGGTCGACCTTCTTCCCACGCGTGCTCTTCAAGAACGAGTAGGCGATGTTCGCCACCGAGTGGCTGACGGACGCACTGCCGAGCCGCTTCCACGTTCCACCGGCACGCTTCGCACGCAGCTCGACCACGAGTCCGCGATCGTCGATCTGCCCACCGTCCGGTGTGCGAGCCGTGACAGCTAGCGTTCCGCGGCGCGGCCTCGAATCGCGATGCGGTATCGCGACTCGGACGCCGTGCTTGATGTACGCCGTGAAGTCGTACGGACCGGGGTCGACCGAGTCGCCGAAGTCGCAGTCGTAGTTGGAGAACGACAGAGGCATCGTCCCGGTCTGGGATGCCTTGACGACGAGCTCTCCCTTGCCGTTGCTACCGCTTTCGCGCTCGTCGACATAGTTCGTCGACTCGATGTTGAAGTCGGTCGTCCCGACCGGCCAGACGCGCGCGTACTTCACGCCCTCGCCCTCGAAGTCGATCGTGATGCGATCGCCGGAGGCCACCGGGAGCAGCCACCAGGAGTCCTTCTCATTGCATTGTTCGATATCGCTGTCGGTGGCTGTGTTTCCGAACTGCGACTGATCGTACGCGACGATCGGGGCGGAACCGATGTCCTTGCCGCCCGCGGCATTGGCGGGCACTGGCAAGACACAGGCAGCCACAATCGCGCCGAGCGCGGTCGCATTGACCTTTCCAAAGATGAGGCGCTTGCAAGACATTTGATCCGTCCTTTGCCGTCGCGGATGGGTGTCGGACGGAAGCCTGCTCGCTTGCGGGTCCCCCGAAAAGGGGCCCTAGGTGTCGCTTGTGCGTACCCCTGCCGGCGCCGCTAAAGAAACCGCTTGCGCACCGAAACGAGTTGACATAAGTTAGGTGGCA
>VAWV01000167.1 GCA_005883295.1 Actinomycetota bacterium | reverse complement strand
GCGGGTGGTTGCCGGGATGCAGACCCGCAAGGTGATCAACGACCACGAGAAGCGGGTGATCGCATACCACGAGGGCGGCCACGCGCTGTGCGCCGAGCTCCTCGACTCACAGAAGAAGTCCCATCGGATCTCGATCATCCCGCGCGGCAAGGCGCTCGGCTACACGCTGCACCTGCCGCAGGAGGACCGCTACCTGAAGACCAAGGAAGAGATGATGGACTGGATGGTCATGGCCCTCGGCGGCCGGGTGGCGGAGGCGATCGTGTTCGGCGAGATCACCACCGGCGCCGCCAACGACCTCGAGAAGGTCTACACGGTGAGCCGCACGATGGTCACCGACTACGGCATGGGGACCACCATCAGCTCGCGCCGCCTCCCGGTCGACGACTACTCGGTGTCCGAGGCCAGCCGGCGGATCGTGGACGAGGAGCAGCAGGAGCTCACGGACATGGCGTGGCGCAGGGCCCAGAAGCTGATCACCGAGAACCGGCCTCTCCTCAACGCGTTCGCGGAGCGCCTCCTCTCGAACGAGGTACTCGAGCGCGACGACATCGAGGGGATCATGGCCGCGTACAGGGCGGGCACCCTGGTGCCGGTCGATTCCGGCAACGGAACGGCTCACGCGCGCGAGCCGGAGCCAGGTGTGGCGCAGCTCGCGGCGAGCGAGCGGCTGGCGCCCGACGCCCCGGGGACGGGACCGGACCGCCAGTAGACTGCGCGCCCGTGCTGTTCGGGCGCATCGACCACATCGGGGTCGCGGTCGACGACCTCGAGGCCGCAATCGAGCTCTATGGGAGCCGCTTCGGCATGCGCGAGCAGCACCGCGAGACCGTCGAGAGCCAGGGCGTGGAGGCCGTCCTACTCGAGGTCGGGGACGGACACGTGGAGCTGCTGCAGCCGCTGGCGGATGACACCGCGGTCGGCAAGTTCCTCGCGAAGCGCGGCCCCGGGCTGCACCACGTGGCCTACCAGACCGACGACATCGATCGGACCCTGGGCGTCGTGCGCGACGCGGGGATCGACCTGATCGACGAGACGCCGCGCATCGGCATCCGCGGCAGCCGGGTGGCGTTTCTGCACCCACGCTCGACCGGCGGAGTACTCACCGAGATCGTGGAGCCGGTGCACTGATGGAAGGCGACTCGCCGCGCCGCGTGGACATCGGGTTCGGCGGCGGCCAGTCGCTGGCGGTCCGCCTGCGCGAGGGCGCCTACAAGGCGTTGCGCGACGCGCTGGACGGCGACGACTCGCAGCGCTGGCACGAGCTGGCCGCCGAGGACGCCACCATCCTCGTGGACCTGTCGCAGGTGGTCTTCATCCGGCTCGATACCCAGGAGCAGCGCATCGGGTTCCGCGGCGCTTAGCCTGGACACCGCGCTTCTTCGTGCACTGCGCACGCGCGGCCATGGTCCCGTGCTGGAGCGGGCGGTGGCCCTGATATCGAAGTGCGGCGAGCACGGTGCCGTCTGGTACGCGATCGCCGGCGCCGGTGCGGCTCTCGATCGGCCGCGGCGGCCGGCCTATATGCACGCGGCGCGAACGGTGGCGGTGTCCTTCGGCGTGAACCAGACCGTGAAGCTGATCGTGCGCCGCCGGCGCCCGGAAGTGCCCGGCCTGCCACCTCCCGTGGTGCGGACGCTGTCGAACCGCTCGTACCCCTCCGCCCACGCGACCACCTCGGCGGCCGGCGTCCGCACGCTCGCGCCGCTGCTGCCCCCTGCGCCGCTCTATGCGCTGGCGGCGGTGCTCGCGCTCTCGCGACCGTATCTCGGCGTCCACTACCCGTCCGACACGCTGGCCGGGGCGGCGCTGGGCGCCGCGGTCGCCGAGCTCTCGCGATGAGGATCGGCATCGTCGGCATGCCCAATGCCGGCAAGTCCTCGCTGTTCAACGCGCTCACGCGGGGGGGCGCGGAGGCGGCGAACTATCCGTTCACCACGGTCGAGCCGAACGTGGCGATCGTGCCCGTCCCCGACGAGCGCCTCGACCGGGTGGCCGACGTGGTCGGCGCCGCACCCATGGTGTACGAGACGATCGCCTTCCACGACATCGCCGGGCTGATACGCGGGGCGCATCGCGGCGAGGGGCTGGGCAACCAGTTCCTCGCGAACATCCGCGAGACCGACGCGATCGTTCACGTGGTGCGCGCCCACGACGATCCTCAGGTGGTGCACCCCGAGGGACGTGTCGATCCCGCCGCGGACCTCGAGGCGGTCGAGACGGAGCTGCTCTACGCGGACCTCGAGCAGGCCGAGCGGCGGCTCGAGCGAGTGTCCCGTCAGGCAAAGTCCCACGAGCGGGCTGCCGTGGCCGAGGAGGCCTGGCTGCACGAGGTGGTCGAGGGCCTACGGGCCGGCCGCCCCGTGCGTCTCGCTTCGTCTCCGCCCGGCGATGCCCCGGGTGCGCGCGCGGCTCTCCAGCCGCTCACCTCGAAGCCGGTGCTGATCGTGGCCAACGTCGGCGAGGACCACCCGGACGCGCTTCCGGGCGCGGTGTCCGAGCACGCGGCGCGCACGGGCGCGCTGGCGGTGGCCGTGAGCGCGCGGCTCGAGTCGGAGCTCGCCGAGATGGATGCGGAGGAGGCCGCCGCGATGCGCGAGGAGCTGGGGATTGCAGAGTCGGGTCTCGAGCGCGTGGTGCGCGCGGCCTTCGACCTCCTGCGCCTGATCTCATTCTTCACGGCCAACGCCGGAAGTGAGGCACGCGCGCATGCCGTACCCGATGGGACGACGGCGTGGGATGCCGCCGGCGAGGTGCACACGGACATGCAGCGCGGGTTCGTACGGGCCGAGGTGGTGCCCTGGGATGCCCTGGTCGAGGCGGGCGGCTACGCCGGCGCCCGCGATCGCGGCACGCTACGGCTCGAGGGTCGCGACTACCCGGTTCGCGACGGCGACGTGATCACGATCAGGTTCAGCGCCTAGCGCGCCGCGGTGACCAGCGCCACCGATTTACCGGGTTTCGGCGCTTACGGGAGGCAGTGAGGGGAGTGCGTTAAGGCGGTGTCGTCGATGAGGGTCGATTCGTGGGGGCTATAGCACGTACAAATCGACTCTCGTCTCGAGCGGGGCAGTTGAGACCGGGGCCGACCCCCTTTACTGCCCCCAACCCGGCACCGCCACGCGCGCGGCGCGCGTACGAGCGGACCACCAGGGTCGACGAGGACCTAGTTCCCCGACGGCTTCTCGGCCGGCTCCGGCTCCCGGATGGGGTCGTCCTCGAGCACGAGCGGGCCGCCGCAGCGCGGGCAGCGCTCACCGTCCTCGACGAGCTTCCGTGCCGCCGCCGAGTACGCCCTCGCGCCGCACTGCGTGCAGAGCATCCGGTCCATGCCCGTGGAAGAAGTCCCCTCTGGAGCCCGAGCACCCCTGCCTGGCTCCTCGAATCCGGACAGATTATTCCCTGAAACGTAGTACGCCTGCGCCGTTCAGCCGCGCGAGTCCCACGCCGCGGCGGGCCAGCGGAAGCCGCGGGGAGCGCTCGGTGCGCTCCTTGGGGGCTGGCGGCCCGCCACGCTCGGGGCCTGCGCACGGGATCGACGCGAACCGCCGAGGGGCGGGAAGTAGGCCCACGTGTCGTACAGCCCGAGGCGCGCCTCGAGCGTGGCGCCCCGCACGTGGGTGACGCCGCTGCTGCCCACCACCTCGGCCCACACCACCCGCGGGGAGTCACCTCGCGCGAGCACCCGGATGCCGCGGAAGCTGCCCTTCACGAGCCCGGCAAGCCGGGCCTGGACCTGGGCGGTGGTGAGGCTCACCTGCCACCGGTGGCGCGGCGCGGAGCCGTCGAACGGGTCCTTCACACCGCGCAGGTAGGGCCGCCGCGGCGCCCCGTAGAAGACGTCCTCAACGTTCTCGGTGTGCCCGCCGGACGCCGAGAAGAAGTAGGTGATCGCGATCCGCCCCTGGTAGAGCACCACCCTCCGCGAGGTCGCATCGACGGCGGCGTCGCTGCGCGCCGCCTCACCGTCGAGGCCCTTGTAGACCTGCGAGCGTGTGTCCGGAAAGAGGAGCCCCTGCGTCGCCAGGGCGTAGGACCGCGCAGCCACGGCCTGCGCCTTGAGCGCCTCGCCCGGCCAGCTGGCGGGCACCTCCGCCGGCACGACGCCCTTCACGTAGCCCTCGAGGTCAACGACGTTCACGGCCGTCAGGCCGCCGACCGAGCTCGCGCTCAGCTCGATCGCCCCGCGGTAGGCGCCGTCGAGGACGCCGTTGAGGGCGCGTCCGCCCAGGCGAACCGCCCCACCGGCGCTCGAGACGAGCAGCGGGGCCGGAAGGGCCCGGCCGTTCAGCGCGATCCGCCCGCGGCGCGCAGCTTAACCGCGCCAGCGCTGGTCGCGCCGGCGAACGAGATGGACGGCTGCCCGCTCTGGAGCAGCACGCGGACCGCCCGATCGGCAGCGGTGCCGAGGGTGGTCCCTCGGTAGTAGTGCCGGAGGATCCAGTCGTACGCGCGCCCGTGCCTGGCGAACCCGTAGGCACCCCACTGGCTCATGCCGACGCCGTGGCCGTACCCACGGCCACGGATCACGTAAGGGCTCGCGCCGGCGGCCGAGGCCGTCAGCAGCAGGAGCACGAGCGCGAGCATCATGCTCGGGACTCGGCGCATCGCTTCACGGTAGCGGCCGTGGGTAGAGTCAAAGCATGGCCTCCCGCAGAGCATCGGACGTCTTCGTTGACTGCCTGGAGGCCGAGGGCGTCAAGTACGTATTCGGCATCCCCGGGGAGGAGACGCTCGACCTGAACGAGTCGCTGGCGGACTCGTCGATCGAGTTCATCCCGGTGCGGCACGAGCAGGGCGGGGCCTACATGGCGGACGTGTACGGGCGGCTCACGGGCCGCGCGGGCGTGTGCCTGGGGACGCTCGGGCCGGGGGCCACGAACCTCATGACGGCCGTGGCCGACGCCTATCTGGACCGCGCGCCGCTGGTCGCGCTGACTGGCCAGGGCGACCTCGAGCGCATGCACAAGGAGTCGCACCAGCACATCGACGTCGTTCGCATGATGCAGCCGATCACCAAGTGGAACGCCCAGATCTCGGACGCGCACATCATCCCCGAGGTCGTCCGCAAGGCCTTCAAGGTCGCGGAGACGGAGAAGCCCGGTGCCACGCACATCGAGCTGCCCGAGGACGTGATGGCGTGTGATCTCGACGCGGTTCCCATCCCGCGTCGCAAACCCGTTCAGCCCGAGCCCGCCGCGCGCGAGCTTCTGAAGGCGGCGGACCTGATCCGCGGAGCGCTCAACCCGGTGGCGCTCGCGGGCAACGGCGTGATCCGCGGCCGCGCCGCGCCGGCGCTGCGCGAGTTCGTACGCGCGACCGGGATCCCCGTCGCGGAGACGTTCATGGGCAAGGGCGCTATGGACCCCGGCGACCCGAAGGCGCTCGGGGCGGTCGGGCTCCAGTCGGGCGACTACAGGATGGCCGGGTTCGAGGTCGCGGATCTGGTGATCGCGATCGGCTACGACCTCGTGGAGCACTCGCCGGAGCACTGGAACCCGAACGGCGACAAGACGATCGTCTGCGTCGACACCCTCCCGGCCGAGATCGACTCCCACTTCATGCCCGAGGTCGAGCTGATCGGCGACCTGTACCACATCCTGTCCCGCCTGGGCGAGGAGTGCCGGCACGTGCCGCACTCCGGTGGCTCGGACCAGCTCAGAGAGGTGGTTCAGAGCTACTTCGATGCCTCGGGCACGGACACCCACTTCCCGATGCAGCCGCCGCGGGCGCTGTGGGAGATCCGGCGCGCGCTCGGGCGCAACGACATCCTGATCTCGGACGTAGGGCTGCACAAGCTGTGGATCGGGCGGATGTATCCGGCCTACGAGCCGAACACGGTCCTGATCGCGAACGGGCTCGCGGGGATGGGGTTCGCGGTGCCCGCGGCGATCGCGACCAAGCTGGTGCACAAGGACCGGAAGGTCGTGGCTGTGAACGGGGATGGCGGCTTCCTCATGAACTTCCAGGAGCTCGAGACGGCGGTGCGCAAGAAGACAGCCTTCGTCTCGGTGATCTGGGAGAACCAGCAGTACGGCTCGATCGTGTGGAAGCAGGACAAGAAGTTCGGACGCCACTTCGGCACCGACTTCACGAACCCGGACTTCGTGAAGCTGGCGGAGTCGTTCGGCATGCCGGCGTGGCGGATCGCGTCGGTGGACGAGTTTGGCGAGCGATTGCAGCATGCGCTGGCGCTCGACGTGCCGTCGCTGATCGTGCTGCCGATCGACTACTCGCTCGACGTGGCTATCTCGGAGGAACTTGGAGCGGAAACGGTGGCGACATGACTACAGCGGTGAAGAACGAGACAGAGCAGAAGGTCATCGACGGGGTACGCAAGCAGCTGTACATCGGCGGCGAGTGGCGCGACGGATCCGAGGGCGCGACCCTCGCGGTCGAGGACCCCGCCACGGGCGAGTCCCTGTGCGACGTGGCGGACGCGACCGTGGACGACGCGTTCGCCGCGCTGGCGGCGGCCGACGAGACCCAGGCCGAGTGGCAGGAGACGCCGCCACGCGACCGCGGCGAGATCCTGCGGCGCGCGTGGGAGCTGATCACCGAGCGCAAGGACGACCTGTCCCTCCTGATGACGCTCGAGATGGGCAAGACGATCAAGGAGTCGGAGGCCGAGATCACGTACGGCTCCGAGTTCTTCCGCTGGTTCGCGGAGGAGGCCGTGCGGATCGAGGGCCGCTACTCGGTGGCCCCGAACGGCGCCGGCCGACTCCTCGTGATGAAGCAGGCGGTGGGCCCGTGCGTGCTGATCACGCCGTGGAACTTCCCCCTCGCCATGGGTACCCGCAAGATCGGGCCGGCGATCGCGGCCGGGTGCACCATGGTGATGAAACCCGCCTCGCAGACGCCGCTGTCGATGCTCGCGCTGGCGCAGATCCTCGAGGAGGCCGGGCTGCCGGGCGGCGTGCTCAACGTGATCACGAGCTCGTCGTCGGGATCGGTCATGGAGCCGTTAATCAAGGATTCGCGGACCCGGAAGCTGTCCTTCACCGGCTCCACCGAGGTCGGCCGCAAGCTGATCGAGCAGGCCGCCGAGCAGATCCTCAAGGTGTCGATGGAGCTGGGCGGCAACGCGCCGTTCCTTGTGTTCGACGACGCCGACGTGGACGCCGCCGTCGAGGGCGCCGTGATCGCGAAGATGCGGAACATCGGCGAGGCCTGCACCGCGGCCAACCGCTTCCACGTGGCAGACGGCGTGGCGAGCGAGTTCGCCGAGAAGCTGGCCGAGCGGATGGGCTCGATGAAGGTGGGACGCGGCACCGAGGAGGGCGTTGAGGTCGGGCCGCTGATCGACGACGACCAGCGGAGCAAGGTCTCGGAGCTCGTCGGGGACGCGGTCGGCCGCGGCGCCCATGCTCTGGTCGGCGGTCACCCCCGCGACGGCGCCGGGTACTTCTACGACCCCACCGTGCTGGCGGACGTCCCCGACGGCGCGAACTTGCTCAAGGAGGAGATCTTCGGCCCGGTCGCGCCGGTGGCCTCGTTCGACTCCGAGGAGGACGCCGTGGCGGCGGCCAACAACACTGAGTACGGCCTCGTGGCGTACGTCTACACGCGCGACCTCAAGCGCGCCCTGCGCGTGTGCGAGGCGCTCGAGACCGGCATGATCGGCCTCAACCAGGGAATGGTGTCCAACCCGGCCGCGCCCTTCGGCGGCGTGAAGCAGTCGGGGTTCGGTCGCGAGGGGGGCCGCGAGGGGATCGAGGAGTACCTCGAGACGAAGTACGTGGCGGTGAACCTGTGACGCCGGTGCTCAGCCGTGCAGGAGAACGGTGGCCGGAAGGGACCGCACCTGGGCCACGCTTCCTTGCAGAAACGCCCTTCCGATCGGCCGTAGCCCGAGGAGTGGCCAAGAGCAACCGCCTGCAGTAGTGTCCGCCCTGGGGACTGACCCCACGTAGCTTGGAGGACTCGCAAAATGCTCGCTCGTTTAGGGGCGCGCTTGACTTATGCCAACGTCACCGCGACGCTGGCCCTGTTCTTGGCACTGGGAGGCGGCGCCTACGCGGCCCTCAAGCTTCCCGCCAACAGCGTCGGTACGACGCAGCTGAAGAAGAACGCGGTCACAGGGCCAAAGGTCAAGAATCGCTCGCTCACAGCCGTCGACGTAGCGAAACACCAGTTCCTGCGACCGGCCGACAAAGCCGCGAACGCCGACCGGCTCGACGGGGCCGACTCGTCCAGCTTCGTCCGCCATGGCGACGCGGCCGGCGGCGTGCTGGCGGGCAAGTACCCGGCGCCGGCGCTCGCCGACGGGGCCGTGGGCCCGCAGCAGGCCTCCTTCACCGGCTACGCGCGCCAGAACGGCGACGTCCCCTCGTCCTTCGTCGTCAAGGCACTGGAGGTGACCGTCCAGGTGCCGCGCCAGAGGATGCTCATCGCCGTGTACGCGAACGGTGACCTCAAGACGAGCAACGCGGCACACACGGCCTCGGTGAATCTCATCGAGCAGGACAGCGCAGGCGGGATCACGATCGGCCGGGTGTTCGCGACGACCTCGACCAGCTACGTCACCAAGCAGACCGCGCCGGGTTCGAGCGTGGGCGTGATCAACGACGGCACCATCGGCGGCGGCTGGATCGCGGTGCCTACGGGTCTCCTCACGGGCACCTTCAAGATTGCCCTCTTAGTCGAGTCGGACGGCGCGGCGGTCTCGACGCTGAAATCCGGCGCCGAGCTGTACGCGACGGTACTGCCCTGATCCCCCTTGTGAACCTGCGGCCGCGCCTCAGCGGCCGCAGGTCAGTCGATCAGCCGGACCTTCACCGCGTCCCTGTCGGTCTGTCCGCCGACATGCGCGGTCAGCGTGAACTTGTAGAGACCGCTGGGCGGAGGACTCCCGCCGACCAGGCCGTCCCACGTGATCTTGTGCTTGCCGGCGTGCGGGAACCGCACGACCCGGGCGACCCGATTGCCCTGCGCGTCGGTGACCCTGAGGGTGACCGCCGCGTCCTCGTCCACCACGTACCGCAGCTTCACGTGCTTGCCCCTGTGGACGTGCCGGGGCGCGTGGATGATCGCGACGAACAGCTTCGCGTTGTGTCCCGGCGTGCCGCGCGGACCCGGCGGGCCCTTCGGCCCGGTCGACGGAGTCGACTGGGTCACGAATGCGTCGGTCGATCCCACGACGAGCGGCAGCGGAGTACCGGCCGTCGCGAACGGCTCGAACGTGTACAGCGAGCTCGGGCTCAGCCCCGTGATCTCCTTGAACGCGTAGTCCGGGTCGTCGCTCATCGGACTCGTGGGCGTGGTGTGGATGAGGGTCTTGCCCGGCCCCCACTTGAAGCCCACCCGGAACGGAAGCCCGAACGTCTGGACCTTTGTCAGCAGCGCGGCGGACCTGTCGCTCGCGTCCCCCCTCGTGAGGAGGAACGTTGGCTCGAGGCGGCTGACCCGCGCCTGGTCGCAGCACCCGGGCCCGTTCTGTCCTGGGGTCGTCAGGTCATTCTCGCCGAACGCGGCCCACGGGATGCCGCCGACGTTGGCCAGCGACGGGCCGAAGTCGGCGGGATGCGAAGAGTCGGCGTTGGCCGAGCTGCCGGCCTGCTGCCAGACCCCGCCCACGAGCCGTGCGGCGCGGATGAGCTTGGCGGAACTGCTGGTCGAGCTGTCACGCCAGCTCACCCACGGCGCGCCGCCGATGCCGGTGAGGCTCGCGTGATCGGCGTCGCCGGAGGCCGAACTGGCGGGGCCGCCGCCCACCACGTCCCAGCCGTTGCCCTGGGAGTTGAGCTTGTAGACCGCGATGCGGTGGTTGCCAGATCCGCCGTTGTCCCCGAACGCCACGTAGGGAGTTCCGCCGACGTTCTGGATGTCCGCGTTGCTGAACTCGTTCGGGTTCCCGGATGCGACCGCCGGCAGCTGCACCCAGCTCTGCCCGTCGGCGCTGAGATGTGACACGCCGATCGTGAGCGCCGGGTTGTTGTTCTGGATCGCCACCTGGAAGAACACCACCCACGGGACCCCGCCCACCACCGTCATCCGCGGAAATGCGGCGTCGTGAGTCGGGTCGGGGTTGGCCGGCCCACCGCCCACCTCATCCCAGCCGTCTCCGTTGGCGTTGAGCTTGTCCACCCAGATCTCGGCCGGGTTGAAGTTGTTGCCGAAGAACAGCGAGCCGGAGCCAGGATCGGCCTCGAAGAAGGACACGAATGGATGTCCCGTACCGTCGCCGCGCAGCGTCGGGTACGCGGCGTTCCCGCCGCCATCCGTCGCCGCCCGGTCGTGGTTGATCGGGTGGTTGATGTTGTTCAGGCTGGGGTTGGCCGGCGCCGGCGGGACCTCCGTCCATGCGGTGCCCGCACCGTTCGGATGCGCCACGCGGATCTCGGTGTCGGTCTGCGTGACGCCCTCCTGCCAGGCGACCCACGGCGCGCCGCCGACTCCGGTGACCGACGGGTTGTCCGACGACGTCGATCCGAGCAGGCTGATCGGGTGAGCGCCCGCATCTGCGACCTTCTGCCAGCTCAGGCCGTTACTGGCCAGCTGCGCCACGTGGATGGTGCTCGAGCTGCCCTGGCCCTGCTGAGTCGTGTCCTCGTTCCAGGCGACGAACGGAACGCCGAGGATCGTCGCCAGGTTGACGTTGCCGCTGTTGCGGGTCGACGACTCGTTGATTGGACTCGCGCCGCCGACGGGCTCGTGCCAGTCGGCCATGGCGGCTGGGGCGGCGGCGAGCGCGGCTAGCGCGCAGGCCATTGAAAACGTGCAGATCGATGAACGGATCAACGTAATCCCCTGTCTCAATTTGCGGTTGCGTCGCTGCGCGCGACTACTTCAGCGTGAAGCTCTTGCTCAGCTTAGAAATATTGCCAGCGCTGTCGCGCGCGGTACCGGCCAGGACGAAGTCGACGCTCTTCAGGCCCTTGAGCTTGCCCTGCGCGGTCTTGGAGATCGCGACCGTGAACTTGACGTAGCCCGCGCGTGTGAGCTTCGGCGAAGCGGAACCGATCGCTCCGGTCAGCTTCAGAGCCTTGCCCATCTTCGAGCTGAGCGTGAGCGTGAGCTTGGAAGTGGCCGGCTCGTTCGAGGCGAAGGAGGCCAGGATGCCGCTCTTCAACGCGGTCTGCAGCTTCTGAGCCGGGATCGAGATCGAGACCTTCGGGGGCGTCTTGTCCTTGACCACGAGCGTGTGCGTGGCCACGGTCTCTCCGCCGTCACCGTCGATCACGTGCAAGGAGATCTTGTGTGAGCCGACCGTGAAGTGGCCGACGACCACGTGCCCGGCCTTGTCCGTCGGGTCGTTCGTGGTCCCGTTGCCGTTCCAGTCCCACTTCTCGATCAGGGCCGGATCCCCGGCGACGTGGTCGGGGTCGGAGTCGGACGCCGTGCACGTCACCGTCTGGCCGGCCCCCGGAACCGCCGGGCTGCACGAGAAGTCGGCGGTGGGCTTCGCGTCGGTGATCGTGAACTGATGGATGATGTGCGTCTTGCCGCCGTCCGAGTCCACGATCTCGAGCCCCACCGTGTGGAGGCCGGGGCCGAAGGCCTGCTGCACGTCGGCACCGGCGCTGTCACCGTAGGTGCCGTCGCCGTTCAGGTCCCAGGAATAGGTCGGTGCCGCGCCGTTCGGATCCTGATCGGGATCGGCCGGCGACCCCGTGCCGTTCGGCCCGGTCGCGTGGAACGTGACCGGCGTGTGATTGAGCGGCGTGCCGACTGAGAAGGCGCCCGTGGGCAGCGTGTTGTCGATGTGAATCGTCTTGGGCACGTCCACCGACTTGCCGTCGGAGTCGGTGACGCGCAGGACGACCTTGTGATCGCCGGGGCCGAAGGTGACGGAGGCGTCCGAGTTGTCGAAGCTGCCGTCACCGAACGTGTTGTCGTTGTTGAGGTCCCACGTATATGTTGGGGCGGCCGATAGACCCTGATCGGGGTCGCTGACGGTCGCGTGGAGGGTGATGGGCTGGTGGTTCACGGGCGTGCTCGCCGGTGAGAAGTCGCCGGTGGGCTCGGCGTTGTCGATGTGGATCGTGTGCGTCACGTCCGTCTTCGTTCCGTTGTCGTCCACGATCTCGAGGCCGACGGTGTGGTCCCCGGGGCCAAGGGTGGCTGTTGAGGGACTCGCGACGTTGGCCTGATCCCCATACGCGCCGTCCCCGTTCAGGTCCCAGCTGTAGCTCGCCACCGTCCCGTCGGGATCGCTCAGCGTCCCCGCCGTGAGGGTCACGGGCTCGTGGTTGGCAGGGGTCGAGTACGTGAAGTCGCCGGTCGGCGGCAGGTCGACGTAGTAGAACCCTGCGTACAGGTCCCATTGCGACCTGCAGTCGCAGGTGGTGCCGTAGAGGGTGGCGAGCGGGGTCCCGCTCCTCTTCGCCTCGATCTTCACGTTGAAGTTCTGCAGCTGGGAGGTGACCCGCACCACTCCCCCGATGTTCGAGGCGGCGGCGATCCCCACGGTGCTGGCGTCAACGAGGGCCACCGGGGTCGAGGGGTTGCTCGTGGTCGTGAAGTGGAGGGTCGTCGTGTAGGTGGAATCCCCCGCGCCCTTATAGACGAGGAGTCCCTGACTCAGGTTCGAGTCCGCCGAGCTGAATGTCATCGGTCCGCTTGCCGAGGCAGTGACGAGCGAGGCGCCGTCGGCGGGGTTGACCGTGAAGGTGGGCAGCTTCGAGCCGTCGATCCCCCAGTAGAGGCTCTGGAAGCGCGTGGTGTCGAAGCCCGGCTGCGTCGCTGGGCTCGTGAAGGTGTCGTTGCAGCTCTGCGACGTGGATTGGGCGGCACCACCGCCGCCGAAGGTCCACGTGACCCCGCCCGACTGACGGGCGTCGCTCCCGCCCGAGGACACGCAGCTGGCCCCGCCGTGGCCCGAGCCGCTGTAGCCCGGCATCGGGTAGACCGGCCCGACTATCGGCGGGATCGCCTGCGCCATGGGGACCCCGAGCGCGGCGACGGCGAGCGCCGCGCAGCATGCTGCAGTACACCACTTCGCGAGTCCTGGTCCCAAGGTGACCCCTTTTCTGGCTCCAGGTGGCCTTCCTGGAGCAAGCCAATCCCAACTCGGGCAACTGTCCCCTTTGGGTCTGAACCAACCCTAACCCGACTCGTGCTGAGACGCAAGCTGGGTCGTACGACCCCTGGTCACCCTCCGGACCTCTAACCCATTTGGCGGATCGGGCCGGCGCGACCCAAAGCGGATTGGACAGCGCCGCGTCCGCGATTCCTACTGTTCGAGAGCGCGCCAGCCGCAGCTAGCCGAGTGCGCTCAGCTACCCACCTGCGTCGGCGTTGGGCCCGGCCGGCGGGACCGTCGAGTGTGCGCCGCGCACCGACTTCCACAGCACCTCGTCGAGGAGGCGCTGGGTGATCCGATCCGGCACGTGCGTGTCGTAGCGCAGGGAGCGGCGGGCGACGGCTGACCTCGGACTGGCCGGGTTCTCCTCGAGCAGCGGATAGGTGGCCGGCACGGCACAGAACGGCGCGATGTTCTGAAGCGTCGGGGTGAACGCGTCGTACATCGGCGTGGCGGTCCCGTCGAACAGGTTCATCGGCCGCAGCCCCAGGATCAACTCCACCGAGCGCACCACCGACGGGAAGTCGTAGCGAGTGTGGATGACCGCGCCCGGCCTTGTGTAGGGGCTCATCACGAACGCAGGAATGCGATGCGCGTCCTGGTGGTCGAAGCCGTCCTGGGAGTCGTCCTCCACCACGAAGATCGCGGACTCCTTCCAGTACTTCGAGTGCGAGATCAGGTCGGTGACCTGGCCGAGCCCCAGGTCGTTGTCCGCGACCATCGCGCGCGGCGAGTGGTGATGGGGCGACGCTCCTCGCGTGTGGTCGTTCGGG